>JAAWDW010000149.1 GCA_022793975.1 Bacillota bacterium | reverse complement strand
GTGTTTCTATTGATATTCAGCAGGTAAAGGGTCTGAAAAACAAAATGCTGGGCGGCGAAGGATTTTTTAACACAGTTCTCACGGGACCGGGAAAGATCTGGCTTCAGACAATGCCTGTTTCGGGTGTTGCGTCTGCAATTCAGCCGTTCATCGTAACAGGAAATTAGTTTTATAAATGAAAAGAAAAAATATGCTGAAAAAAGGTCTGCCAACGGGCAGACCTTTTTAATTGATTATTCCAGTTCAAATGATCCGGTATAAAGTTGATAATATGTGCCTTTTTCGGCAATCAGATCATCATGACTTCCGCGTTCTATAATATGACCGTGATCGAGTACCATTATTGCATCACTGTTTTGAACTGTTGATAGTCTGTGCGCAATTACAAATACTGTGCGGTCTTTCATAAGAGCATCCATACCGCGTTGTACGAGAAGCTCGGTACGCGTGTCTATTGATGAAGTAGCTTCATCAAGTATCATTACAGGCGGGTCGGCAACGGCGGCCCTGGCGATAGAAAGAAGCTGTCTCTGACCCTGCGATAGGTTTGCTCCTGCACCATCAAGCATAGTGTTGTAGCCGTCAGGCAAACGTGTAATAAAGCTATGTGCATTTGCAAGTTTTGCAGCCTCTATACATTCTTCATCCGTGGCATCAAGTTTACCGTACCTTATATTTTCCATTACTGTGCCTGTGAAGAGGCTGACATCCTGAAGAACGATACCGAGGCTTCGGCGCAGATCGTTCTTTTTAATTCTGTTTATGTTGATGCCGTCGTAACGGATTTTGCCGTCCGCAATATCATAAAAACGGTTTATCAGATTTGTAATAGTTGTTTTGCCTGCACCTGTTGCACCGACAAAAGCAATTTTTTGCCCCGGCTTTGCAAAGAGCGAAACATCGTGCAGTACTTGTTTATTTTCTTCATATCCGAAATCAACTTCGGTAAAACGTACATCTCCGCATACCCGTACAAGTTTAGGTTCATCAAATTCTTTGTTAGCTGGATATTTCCATGCCCAGATACCGGTACGCTCTTGACATTCTATAAGCCTGCCGTTTTCTTCACGGCAGTTTACAAGGGTAACATCTCCATTATCGGTTTCCGGATTTTCGTCTATAAGTGAGAATACGCGCTCTGCGCCCGCAAGCGCCATAGCAACGGCATTTATTTGCTGTGATACCTGAGCCACATTTCCCGTGAACTGTTTTACCATACCGAGGAATGAAGCTATGACCGGAATTGAAAGCGCGCCTATGGCATTTCCTGTGTTTATGAAGTTTTCAAGTGAAATATTCGGAACAATACCGCCCGAAGTAACCATAAGCCCTCCGATGAACGCAATGAGCACATAGAGCATATTTCCGATGTTTCCTATAATCGGCATAAAAATATTTCCGTATTTATTTGCAGTAGTCATATCGCTGCACAGAGCATCATTTAATTTGTCAAAATCCTCCTGTGCCTTTTCTTCGTGGCAGAATACTTTTACAACTTTTTGACCGTGCATCATTTCTTCGATATATCCTTCAACAGCGCCCAGCGACTGCTGCTGACGTATAAAGTATTTTGCTGAATTTCCTCCCACTTTTTTTGTGACAAGTGCCATAAAGAAAATACCGACAAATACGACAAGCATAAGCGGAATACTGTAATAAAGCATTACTGCAAGCACACCGACAATTATAAGTCCCGAAGAAATAAGGTTTGGCAGACTCTGTGAAATGAGCTGCCGCAGAGTATCTATATCATTCGTGTAATGACTCATAATATCGCCATCACTTTTTTGGTCAAAGTAGCGTATCGGTAATTTTTGCATTCCCGAAAACATGCGCGTACGCATTTTATGAAGAAATCCTTGTGTTACGCGGGCCATTATCTGAGAATGCAGCATTGATGCTATGAGAGCGGCAGCATAAAGCGCGACCATTATAACAAGCGTGGAAATAATTTTATCCTGCACGCTTGGGAAGCCTGAAACAAGCCCCTCTTGGATATAGCCCGTAATCGTCTTTATATACACGGAGGGCAGTATTCCTATTACGGAAGTTGCAAGAATACAGATACCTATAATGCATACAGCAACAGGATAATCTCTGAATAAAAATCCTATAGTTCTTTTTATTGATTTCATACTGAGTTTAGCGGCCGGCTTTTTTTGTTTTTTATTCATTTGCTTCACCTCCCGCTTTATTCTGTGAATAATATACTTCGCGATAAATTTCATTGTCTGCCAGGAGCTGGCTGTGCGTACCCATACCGTTTATTTCACCGTTATCCATAACGAGAATAAGGTCTGCGTCTTCAACCGAAGATATACGCTGAGCAATAATTATTTTTGTTGTTCCCGGAATTTCTGTTTTGAATGCACTTCTTATGAGTGCGTCGGTTCTGGTATCGACAGCTGAAGTCGAATCATCAAGAATGAGAATCTTAGGCTTCTTGAGAAGCGCTCGTGCTATACAAAGACGCTGCTTTTGGCCGCCCGAAACATTGCTGCCGCCCTGATCGATGACAGTTTCGTATTTATCGGGAAAACTCTGCACAAATTCATCTGCCTGCGCGAGTTTGCATATACGAATAATTTCTTCATCCGAAGCATCCGGATTGCCCCATTTAAGATTTTCTTTTATAGTTCCTGAAAAAAGCACATTTTTTTGCAGTACAACGGCAACTTCGTTTCTGAGAACTTCCAGGTCGTATTCGCGGACGTCTATGCCGCCGACTTTTACTGTACCTTCTCCCGCATCATAAAGGCGGGAAATGAGCTGAATGAGAGTTGTCTTTCCCACACCTGTACCGCCGATAATGCCGACAGTCATTCCTGATTTTATATGAAGATTTATGTCGGTAAGCGCCGGCTTTTCGGCGTGCTCGGAATATTTGAAGCTGACATTTTCAAAATCTATACTTCCGTCCACAACTGTCATAATAGGGTTTTCCGGATTTACAACCGTACTTTCTTCCTCCAGTACTTCAACAATACGCTTTGCAGAAGCTGCCGACATTGTAATCATTACAAATATCATTGAGAGCATCATAAGGCTCATAAGTACTTGCATAGAGTAAGTGATCATACTCGTAAGGCTTCCGATGTTAAGATATGTGCCGCCGCTTCCGATGATAAGTTTTGCCGCAAAATATGAAATAAGTATCATTGAAGCGTAAACACAAAGCTGCATAAGCGGCATATTAAATGCGAGAATAGATTCTGCACGTGTAAAGTCTTTCTTTATATCATCCGAAGCTTTCGTAAATTTCTCGGTTTCAAAATCTTCGCGTACAAAGCTTTTGACAACACGCATAGCCTTTACATTTTCCTGAACAGAAGCATTCATTGCGTCATATTTCTTAAATACTGCTTTAAAAAGCGGCATCACTTTAAAGATCATAAAGAAAAGACCAAGCATAAGTACCGGAATAATTCCGACAAATATCCACGCAAGTTTTTTGCCCACAAGTACGGATGAAATAAATGCAAATATGAGCATAAGCGGACTTCTGACTGCTATACGAATGATCATCATATAGGCCATTTGTACATTACTGACATCAGTTGTGAGTCTTGATACGAGCGAGGCTGTTGAAATTTTATCTATGTTCGCAAAAGAAAACTGCTGTACTTTTTCAAAGAGATCGCGGCGCAGGTTTTTGGCAAAGCCAGAAGATGCAATAGCGCTGTAATGACCTGAAAGCACACCAAATGCAAGTGAAAATATGGCGATTATAATAAGCGCAATACCATATTTTGTTATTGTATCCATACCGCAGCCACTGCTGATTTCATTTATAAGACCGGCAGTTAAAAACGGTATAATGCATTCAAAGATAACTTCTGCCGAAACAAACAGCGGAGAAAGAATGCTCGCCTTTTTATATTCGCGGACAGATTTTAACAGTCGTTTTATCATAAATTATCATCCCCCTTTTTTATTTCAGATAAATAGTCTACACCAATGTTGTCGGCGGCTCTCATTAGAAATAGGTAAAACAAATCGGCCTCATCTTTCGTAAATCCGTTAAGCATTTTCTTTTCAAGCATATCAAAAGCCTGGAAAGAACGTTTGTGAGCTTCTTCAGCCTTCTTCGTAAGGATTATGCTTTTAAGACGGTGATCTTTTTCATCGGGTGCAAATGTTATAAAACCTCCTGTTTCAAGTCTCGTGAGAATGCCCGAAACCGTTGAATGCTTAAGCTTAAAGTGTTTTGCGAGATCTTTGGAATGAACAGCAATACCTTTTGCCGTATTAAAAGAAACAAACCCAAGGAAAAATGACTGCGCTCCCGTGAGACCCTGCGCCGCCAAACTGTGATTCATCGCCTGTTCAAAAGCATTGTGCAGAAATTTTATCTGCTGACCGAAATGAGGACTTTCTTTGTCCATGATGAAATTATACCCCCTCAATAAAAATAAAGAACTGCTCTAATGAAAGCAGTATCGAAACAAAATATGTAGCACGCTAACTATTATATCGCCAAAAAATTTATATGTCAATAAAAGAAAAGTGAAAAGTTTGTGAAAAAATACCTCGGCTGCTATACCGAGGTATTTTTGATTTTATATTATATTTTAAACAGAAATTTTCGGCATTATTCGTATCTGAGTGCTTCAATAGGGTTAAGTTTTGCCGCTTTTCTTGCCGGCAGGAAGCCGAAACAGAGTCCGACACCTGCGGAAAAGGCAACCGCCATAAATATAGTCTGCATATTGAGTGCAAGCGGTGTGCCGGCAACGGTTGTACCGAGTGCCGCTATGCCGATACCAAGCCCCGTACCGATTATGCCGCCGATTATCGCAAGTATCATTGCTTCTATAAGGAACTGCGTCAGTATGTCCTTGGTGCGCGCGCCAAGCGATTTTCTGATACCGATTTCACGCGTTCGTTCCGTAACGGATACGAGCATTATATTCATAATGCCGATACCGCCTACAAGAAGAGAGATGGCAGCAATAGCTCCGATTGCAAGTGACAAATAGCCGAGTACTTGATTTATCATCACGAGCTGATCTTCAGCTGATTGATACATATATGTATTTTCATCGAGTCTTTTTGTACGTTCCAAATAACGGCAGATTGTTGCGGCGGTCTGTGCAACATCTTTGTCTGCTTTTACATAAAGTTCGAGATTGTCGAAGTATTCATCGCTTCGCATTACAGATGAGTACGGAACGTAGCAAGTATATCTTGTGCTTGTGTCAAGACTGTTAAATATTGAAGGAGGTATTTCATATACTCCGACTATATTAAAATCTGCAGAACTGCCGAAAGCCGTTGCAGGAATGGTTTCACCTACGGCGTTTTCCTTGCCGTACAGTCTCTTTGCCGCTTCTATGGGGATAACGATACTGTTGAGTGAGCCTTCTACATCGCGCTCATTTACCATACGACCGTAAGCAATTTGAATCTGCGTGGCAAATTCGTTATAGTGGGCGTTTACGCCAATCAGTGTCAGAGTTGCATCTGTTCTTCCTACCTTTGTTTCGCAGCTGTTGTATGCATAAGGTGCAGAGTATTCTATATCATCTGCAAACCTTTCGCGCAGAGCCTCTATATCGTCCATCGTAAACATCATATCACTTGTCATATAGTCGAGTTCGTACCAGTTCGGCATTAGGTATACATAACCTGCACCGACTCCGTTAAACTGTTCTTCAACAGCTTTTTGCGCGCTTGCACCTATCGAGGAAATGGCAATAACGGAACTGATGCCTATAATGATGCCAAGCATAGTGAGAAAAGATCTCATTTTATTTATTCTTATTGCGTTTACCGCAAGTTTAATGTTTTCTATAAGAAGCATTTGTATACCTCCTTTCCGGAGGCTCTGCCTTTTTCGGTGAGCTTATCTTCTATAATTTGACCGTCCTTAAAGACAACAACTCGGTCTGTAAATTCTGCAATGTCCGGTTCGTGCGTAACGATAATAACAGTGTTGCCTTTTTCGCGGTTAAGCTGTGTGAATATCTCCATAATTTCGACAGATGAGCGCGAATCAAGATTTCCTGTAGGCTCGTCTGCAAGAATTATAGGTGGATCGTTTGCGAGTGCTCGTGCTATGGCAACACGCTGACGCTGTCCGCCTGAGAGTTCATTTGGCATATGCTCATAACGCTGTCCGAGACCAACACTTTCAAGAAGCTCAAGTGCACGGGTACGGCGTTTTTCGGCTGCAACTTTGCCGTATACCATAGGAAGCTCAACATTTTTAAGTGCTGAAGTACGCGGTATAAGATTAAACGACTGGAAGACAAAGCCGATTTGCTGATTTCTTATGTATGAAAGTTCATCATCAGACTTTTCTTTTATATTTATTCCTGTTAGTCGGTATTCACCGTCAGTCGGTTTGTCGAGACAGCCGAGTATATTCATAAGAGTAGATTTTCCTGAGCCTGAAGTACCCATTATAGCTACAAATTCACCTTGCCGTATCGTCAGATTTATGCCTTTAAGAGCCTGCACTTCAATAGCACCGTTAGCGTAAGTTTTTATCAGATTTTCCACGCCGATAACTTCCGAAAATTTTTCGGAAGTTATATCATTTGTATTTTCATTAATTAATTCATTCATAGGAAGACCCCCCTGCGTTACATTACAGTAACTGCCATTCCGTCGGCAAGCTCGTATGACGGTGCAAGTACTACGCTGCTGCCCTCTGTAAGGAGTTCTTTGCTGGTTTCATCGGTAGCGGAAACTTCTGTGTCAAAATCTCCTTCAAGACCAATATTTACAGCTATTTTTGTGAGCGTATTATTTTCGGAAATAATGAAGAGGAAAGTCTCTTCAGTTGACGGGTCTTCCCAAACTGCATCGATAGGAACAGTAAGTACGTCCGTTACTTCATCGATCAGAATTGTAGCTTTTGCGGTAACGCCTGCAATAAGGTTGCTTTCGCCTTTATCGATATCAATAACAACAGGGATGACCATTTCGGTACTGCTTGCATCGCGCTGTTCACCGGTCGGAGAAATATGAGAAACTGTACCTGTTACTGAAGCATCTCCGAGGACTTCAGCGGTGATTGTAGCACTTTGTCCGACTTTGATTTTACCGATATCATATTCGCTTACTTTTACTTTCATCTGCAGTTTGTCAAGATTTTCGATTACGAAAAGAGGCTCATTGCTGCCGCCCGATCCGCCGTTTGCAAGCTTGCCGACAGTAGCATTTACTCTCGTTACCGTTCCGGAAATAGGACTTGTAACATTGGCATTTTCTGTGATATTAAAAGAACTTAATGTGAGCGAACTGGTATCATATGTAGCTTTAGCTGCAAGATAATCGGATTGAGAAAGGGCGCCTTCTTCATAGAGAGCTTTAGAATTATTATAATTTCTCTTAGCCTCATCGTAGGAAATTTTAGCTTTGTTGTACTCGTCGGTAAGGTCGTCTGCGTCAAGTTTTGCGAGTATCTGACCTTCTGTTACGGTGTCACCTTCTTTTACCGTAACGCTGTTTATTCTGTAATTTGCGGCGGAATAAACATTGGCAGAATCGGAGCCTTCGACAGTACTCTTTATTGAAATTGTCTGTGACAAATTACCGCGTGAAACAGTACCGGCAGATACGAAAATGCCCTGCGGCACATCATTTTTCGGTTTTATGAAACTGACGATAACGCAGAGAACAACAATACCTCCGATAATTATCAAAGTTTTTTTCTTTTTGGATGCATTCTTTAACGGATTTTTCATTATACTTCTACTCCTTTTGATATTATTTTTTATGAAATCAAAGCGGAATTGCCGAAACCCCGCTGATTTTTCAATCAATATTATACAGCGGAAAGTAGGAAAAATATATGAACTCTTTATTAACAATTTATTAAAAAATGGGAGTTTTGGCGAAAATTCGGCGGTATAATAGAAAAAAGTGCGGAAATGTGATAATATTATAAATGAAAGAAAAAACACGGGCGCGAAATGCGGCGGCAAGCGGGGGTGGAAGACAAATGTACGAACTGATTCAGGCAGGAAAAAATACATATTATATAGATTGTCCGGCAAAAATGGGACTTTATATTGATTCCGCGGGGGGAGCGTATCTTATCGACAGCGGAAATGATAAGGACGCAGGTAAAAAAGTAGATAAACATCTAAAAGAACAAGGATGGAAGCTTAAGATGATTATAAACACGCACTCCAATGCGGATCATATAGGCGGAAATAAAGTGCTTGCCGACAGATGGGGCTGTCCGATTTATACCAAGGGTATTGAAGCAGCGTTTACGGAATATCCGCTGCTTGAACCTTCGTTTTTGTTTGGTGCGTATCCGCCGAAGGCACTTCGAAATAAATTTTTGATGGCACAAACAAGTGCTGCATACGATATGATGAAAAAATCTGATGCAGCAAGCATCGAAAAAATTAAAAGCGGAAATATGGCGGCAGTCCTTGATATGCCGAGGATAATTTCGGCAGATGAACTTAAAGATGATTTTAAGGACAAGCTTCCTCAAGGAATGGAATTTATAAATCTGCCGGGGCATTTTTTTGATATGATAGGAATTAAAACACCGGATGATGTCTGGTTTATGGCAGATTGTGTTTCGAGTGCGGATATTATTGAAAAATACCATATATCGTTCATTTACGATATACGAAAGTATTTGAAAACTCTGGAGCTTGTGAAAAGTCTTAACGGTGCATTGTTTATTCCGGCTCATACGGAAACGACGGAGAATATGATAGCTCTTGCCGATGTAAACAGTAAAAAGGTACACGAAATATGTGAGCTTATATGCGAACTTTGCAGTGAACCTGCTAATTTTGAAGCGTTGCTTGCGAAGATATTTTCGCACTACAGACTAGAGATGGATTTTAATCAGTATGTGCTTGCAGGCAGTACAATAAAATCGTATCTTGCATATTTGACAGATGAGGGCAGATTAGAAACATTATTTGAAGATAATATGCTAAAATGGAAGAACAAACAGTAATAAGGCAGAAATAGAAGATAAAAAGAAAGGGGCTTTGTGAAAATCAAAAAGCTAAGGCGTGAGGTTATGGGAAAAAACACTGTAAAAAGTAATGCAAAAAATGGGAGAAAAAGAAAGTCAAAGTTTAAACTTTTGAAAAGAAGTATGATCGGAGGGCTTGCCTTTTGCATGGTACTTGGTGCGCTAAACGAATATAAAGGTACCGGCAGAAAAAGAAAAGAAAAAGTTTTCGGTTTTGTGGAAGATGAAGAAGAGCTATTGCGCAAAGCCGCGGAAAATGCGGAGAACTCTGATTTTATAGATACAATTGACAGTATTGATGCATCGGAAATAGTAGATAGCGGTGAAGGTCTTGATATTGCAAAAACCGTCGGTGGTGTTATTAAGTTTCGCTGCGGCAGTGAGGAGATATCGGCAGCAAACTGTGAATGGGGATTTTATTACAGTCCGCAGGATATACCTGTAAACTTTTATGGATTTGGACGCGATAGCAAACTTGAGGAAGTCGGAAACGGCTATGCTTTTTCAGGAAGCTATGAGTTTTATACGGAGAAAATCCGTGATAATTTCTGGTATTACAGCATAAGTGACTGAGTAAAACAAAAATTACAAATTTTACCTAATGACTATTGACATAGTGTGTTTGTCTGCGTATAATAATAGCACAAGGTAGAAATACCTTAAATGTTTCTGAGACTTCGCCGGTGGCGGAGTCTTTTTTAAAGGGGGAAAATTAATATGCAGTAAATTGAACGTGGAGTAAAAAATCCGCAGTGTAACACTATTTGTTTTGGGGAGGTTATGGGTTATAAAAGGGCATTTCTTATACAAAATATTTTTCCAATTAGCGAAAAGTATATTTTGAATATTTACATAGATAAAAATACTAAAAACCCCGTAAGTATTTCACTCACTCTAGAAAAAGAGATATATAAAAACGCAAAGAAAGTTCTAAAACTTGCGGCGTATGGTCATAAAAATCTTGTTTTTTCAGATATAATGCGTATCAAGACAGAGCTTATTGCAGAATTGACACAAGAACAGTAGTTTATAAATAAGGAAGTAAATATAAAAGTATGCGAAAACAAAGGAGCAGGGTATGAGAAAAAAGTTTAAAGTATTTAAATGGTTTGCTGAGATATGTATTATATTTGTGATAACAATGTTTACAATAAACTTTTATGTTGTCGGCAGTACAAAAGATTTAATAATTGGTAACGAAAATATTGATATTACCATTGAGGGAACTGCCGAAAACGAGCGGATAAAAGATTTTGGAGCCGATTGTATACTTGTGCTGGGCGCAGGTCTCAAGCCGGACGGCAGTCCAAATTTTATGCTGGAAGAACGGCTGGAGACTGCGCTGGCACTTTATAGAAGCGCAGCAGCACCGAAACTCCTTCTTTCGGGTGATCATGGCAGGACACGTTATGACGAAGTGAATGCAATGAAAAAATATATGGAGGACGCAGGGGTGCCTGCGGAAGATATTTTTCTTGATCATGCAGGATTTTCTACATATGACTCAATGTACAGAGCTGCTAAAATATTTGATGCAGACAAAATAATAGTAATTACGCAGAAGTATCATCAAAACAGAGCCTTATATATAGGAAAGAAACTTGGAGCAGAAGTCATTGGCGTATCCTGTGATAGGAGAGTGTATTCAGGACAGTTTTACAGAGAAGTGCGTGAAGTTATAGCGCGTGATAAAGATTTTTTTAAAGTAATGCTGAAGCCTGAGTCAAAATATCTCGGAGAGGTTATACCTATAAGTGGCAATGGTCTCGAAACGCGTGACTGATAAAAAAGCCCTAAGATCCAAAGGGCTTATATGAATGCTTGCGGCTTTTCAAAGGACAGGTAGTATGGTAAAATATGAGAAGTATTGAAATAAAGCTTTCGGTTTTATAATTTATTAAGGAGAAACAAAATGACAACACCAACTATTTGTATTTTGATTACCATAGCTGTTTATCTTGGAAGTGTACTCGGAATCGGTTTTTATTTTGCGCGTAAAAGCGAATCATCGGCCGATTTTTATCTTGGGGGCCGAAAACTTGGACCGCTTGTTACAGCGATGAGTGCAGAGGCGAGCGATATGTCGAGTTACTTGCTTATGGGTCTTCCGGGGCTTGCATATCTTTCCGGAATCGCTGATGTCGGCTGGACTGTTATCGGACTGGCGGCGGGTACGTATCTTAACTGGCTGTTTACGGCCAAAAGGCTACGCAGATATACGCAGGAAACGGGTTCATTTACATTGCCTCAGTTTTTCTCAAATCGCTACCGTGATGAGAAACATATTCTCACAATGATAGCGGCTCTTATAATAATTATATTTTTTATTCCTTATACGGCATCGGGTTTTGCGGCATGCGGCAAGTTGTTTTCTTCACTTTTTAACATAGATTATATGACAGCAATGATAGTATCGGCGATCGTTATCGTGGGGTATACGGCGGCCGGCGGATTTCTTGCAGCATCAACGACAGATTTTATACAGAGTATCATTATGACAATTGCGATTGTGTTTGTACTTGGGTTTTCAACGATTTCAGCCGGAGGTATTGACGTAGTTATAGAAAACGCAAAGGCTCTGCCGGGATACTTTTCGTTTACAAATACATATATAGATGCTGACGGAGTGAGTACTCCGTACGGGTTCCTGCAGATCATTACGACTGTATCGTGGGGACTCGGATATTTTGGAATGCCGCATATCTTGCTCCGCTTTATGGCGATAGAAGATGAAAATAAGCTGAAACTTTCACGCCGTGTGGCTTCTGTATGGGTAGTTATAGCGATGGCAATAGCCGTTATGATAGGTGTAGTGGGAAGAACACTCAGTGCAAACGGACTTGTACCGCAGCTTACAGGAAATGCTACAGAGACCATTATTGTGCGTATTGCAGATTTACTTTCAAGTTACGGTATTCTTCCGGCACTTATGGCAGGACTCATTCTTGCAGGAATACTTGCGAGCACAATGTCAACGGCGGACTCACAACTTCTTGCAGCATCTTCGGGTGTATCGCAGAATATACTTCAGGAAGCTCTGCATCTAAACCTTTCAAATAAAGCAAGTATGCTTACAGCAAGACTTACAGTTGTAATAATTGCAGTACTGGGTGTATTTATAGCAAAAAATCCGGACAGTTCTGTTTTCGGTATTGTGTCTTTTGCATGGGCGGGGTTTGGTGCAAGCTTCGGTCCAATTATAATCTGTTCGCTCTTTTGGAAGCGTACGACACTGCCGGGAGCAATTGCAGGAATGATAGCGGGAGGAGCATTTGTATTTATTTGGAAATATAAAATTAAACCGCTTGGCGGAGTGTTCGGACTTTACGAATTGCTTCCGGCATTTCTTGTCGGAATTGCTATGATAATTGTTGTCAGTCTGCTGACAAAGGCTCCAAGCAAGGAAATTACTGATGAATTTGATCGTGTAGCAGTAAAATAAAAAAGAAAAACTAAAATATTATAATTAAAAAAGCAAAAAAGAAAAATCCGAGACAGTTTATGTCTCGGATTTTCTTGTGAAAGTGTGTGTATCAAATAAAAGAAGGAAAGTGTGTAAGTTAATATACCCCTTATCTTACATACTCAGTATACTTGAGCTTTGTGTTAGTTTCGTGTAGAAAAAATAAAGAAATTAAAAAGAAGATCCTGAAAAATCAACAAATTTCCATTCAACAATGTCACCGTCTTCAAGTTCGCATTTATCTGCTGCTTCCCAGACTTCTTCACCGTTTACTGTGTATACCCATCCGCAGCTGTCACCGAAATCGTTTTCCGAAATACCGCCTATAGAGGTAACATATGAAGATGCGCCCGTTTCAATAGTAATATCAATGCCGTTTAAAGCACAGAAATCACTGAGAGCATTCAATACTGTTTTATTTTTTTCATAAATTGACGCTTTTCCGTCCGTATTTTCGAGTTCCGCTTCTTCAGGGTAAATGATAGAAACGGTAACAGTACCCGTGACTTCACCATAATCACTGATCGTATCGACATTTGTTGAATTAGTAACAAAAAATACAGAAAAAACATCTGTGCAAGCACTTAATGAAAATATCATAGCGATTGATAAAAAAAGGGCAAATATCAATTTATATTTACGCATAAGAGACCTCCGAAAAATCATAGTAACTTTATTTTTTATTATATCACGGTGACAGTAGATACCGCAAGCTGTGCACAGGCTGACAATTTAGCAAAAAAGTAAAGAACCTCCGAAAAGTTATCCGGAGGCTTTGGTAAATAGTTTAGTTGTTTTACCCTGGTTGCCGGAATGGCGACCGGCCATGTAATATGTTTTATAAAAGGAGTTTTACAGATATTAATATACACATTGTTAAAGCTCTTGTCAATAATTTTGTTCAAAAAACACAAAACTTTTTTGCAATTTTGTTGTCTGTAACATATATGTAACAATCCTGTTATAAATTTGTCTATAAATAGGCGTTTTTTGCTGTATTTGTGAACTGCTTTGCTTTTAAAACAATAATATTTAAAAAATACTTGACATATTTGGATTACAAATGTAAACTAAAACTAACAGACTACAATTGTAATCAAGAAGAGGGGATTATATAAACTATGAAAAATAAGAACATAAGTAATTCGGAATGGAAAATTATGAAGGTGCTGTGGGAAACCCCGTACATAACACTCAGGCAGATATATGAAAAAGCCGGCGTTTCAGAGGGCTGGAGCTATACAACAGTAAGAACACTTGTAACAAGGCTTGTTGACAAAGAAGCGGCAGCAGCGGATAAAAGCGGGACTAATTTTAAGTATTATCCGCTGCTTTCCGAGAATGAGTGTAAAAACAGTGAAGTAAAAAATTTTCTTGACAAGGTATTTGACGGCAGAAAATCAATGCTTATGGTATCGCTTACGAAAGACAGTAATCTTACAGTAGAAGAAACAAAGACACTTATGTCATTAATAGAGAAAATCGACAATTAATACGGGGGTATGAAATTATGACAGGATTATTATTTAATCTTACATTTATAGTGACGGCAACAACTTCCGTTATCCTTTTTGTAAAATATTTATTTAGAAATAAAACACCACCGCGCTGGCAGCTTCTTATATGGACAGTACTTGCAGTGCAGATATTTGTTTTTCCTTTTTCGGAAAATCTACCTGACAGTATATTTTCAATTAGAAATTATATACCGGAGGCTGTACATGAGAAAAATACTGTGCCTGCTGAATATAGATATGAAAACAAAAGGCCTGAAAAGCAAGATAAAAAATCCGGTATAAATAAAGATGACACATTTATACAGAATGGCGGCAATTCTGTAAATATGGCGGCAGATCCGGAATTTTCAGAGACTGTTAAAAAAGGCGACAGTAATATTTTTGTGGAAATGCCACAGGGAAAACAAACATCTGTGAACAGTGTGGCAGGGAATGTCATAGTTGCGGTATGGGCGCTCGGAATGACAGTTACAGTATTTGTACAAATAGTACGATATGTACGCTGCAGAAAAAGCTTACGGGAGTGCTCGGAATGCAGAAATGAAAATATATTGAAATTATTTGAGGAATGCAAAGAAACTCTCGCAATAAAAAAAGATATACGTGTTTATACGGGTGAGGAAGCCACAATGCTTACCGGTATTATAAACCCTGCCATATATATAAAAGAAGATTTTGAAGAAAGCGAAATGAAATATGTGCTTATGCATGAACTTTGTCATTATAGGCATATGGATGTTGTTTGGAATTTGGCAGCATCCGTGTATGCTGTAGTTTTCTGGTTTAATCCTGTAATTTGGCTTGCATTTCATACTTTTAGAAGAGATATTGAGATTTATTGTGATGCCAGAGCGATAATAGCAGCAAATGCGCTTGCGGAGGGATCTGTATCCGCTTCCGGCAGCCGTCGTGAATATGCGCGTGTGCTTGTAAAATCCGCTGCGGGACAGCTGGGCTTTGTTCCGGTAACGACATCTTTTATTGGAGGACAAAAAGAAGTGACTGTACGCGTTAAGCGCATCGCCGGGTTTAAAAAACCACGGGCTTTATTTAATGTTCTTTCTGTAATTCTTGCACTTTTGTTACTTGCGGCCTGCACGACTGGCGCACTGGAAAATGCATCCGCAGTAGAAAGCGTGTCTGTCGGAAACGGAGATCAGATAAATGTACCTGCGACGTGGCTTTCCGATATGAGGAAAATTGTAGCCGCAGATGATGAAAGTTTCACAGATAATGGATTTGATAGCGGGCTTCCGCAAGGCTCAAAGCAGTTTTTTGACAAGAACGGCAATCTTTTCGCGGAAATATATAATGCGTCGGATAATGTGTATACTGATGAAGAAATTTTCGATGCGGGAATTACGGCAACATTTCCCGATATGGACCCTCAAACTGCAAAGAAGGCCATTATAAGACATTTGGAAAACAGGGGGTTTTCCGAACTTGAAGAACATAAGCTCGATACGTCCGCATTTCAAAATGAAAGCAGTACTATGAGATATAATGCCTTTACAGCAGTAAAAGACGGAAAAAAATATAATATTGCGGCAGCATATTATCAGTTTTTTGTTATGATCGCCGATGCAGTATCGGGAGATGACGGGAATGAAATAAATAATGAAAAAGGAGAGATTTCACTTTCTTCACTTGCTGAATGCCTTTCTACAGTGCGCAGTTCCGAATATTTTTATATGCAGACAGCAGGACTCAGCAATATTGATGAGTTTAAAGTTGGAAATTATGAGCTTACGGATCAGGAATATGAAAAATATGCGAAGAAGACTCTTAACGGGTATTTTGACGAATACATTAAAAAAGACCTGCCTGTGGAAATGAAAATAAAAGAATGTAGAATAAGAAGTATTGATGAAATTGTGGTAAAAGGCGAAAGACCGAAAGTAGCGAATATATCTCTCGGAGCGTATTATGATGATGCTCTCTGGAATGTGATTTATCCAAGAGCAAAAGCATATAAAATTTCCTATGAAATTACACCTTATAACGATAAATATTTTGAAGGCGACAGGATTGCAGAAGAAATAGCAGTGTTTGCCGTAAATGATTATATAAGAGAAGAGGAAGGAAAAGTACCGGTGGACCAATTCGGTAGTCCGCTTAATGAATTTTGTTTTGTTGGGTTTGTAGATAAAGAAGATGCTGATTACTACGGTTTAGATTCTGCCGTACTCGATATGCTCAACAACTGGTATATTTCGATAAATCCCGTATATCCTTCGTATTACGGAACGGATTATATTGGAAATGCTGTAGCAGTCGGAAAAATTGTCAATTCACTTCCTCTGCATGAATATATAGATACAAGTGAAGGTGTATTCAGTGACAAAGCGCTTGTTCTTCAAACAAGTGAAGAACCTTTCGCTCTTACCATAAATTATGATTTTACGAAAGATTCACCGCTTGATACCACCGATGAAATAGGACTTACACCGGTAAGCACCAGGCATAAACAGATACTGAGCTCAAATTTAAATGCCTTTGTGGTAGATTGGGTGTATACAAATATGGGTAGATTATTTGACAATATCGGCAATCTCGGCATCTTGACGGTAAACCTGCATTATACAGAAAATAATGAACTTCAGACTGAAACAATCACTTTTGATCGCAGTGACCGTCATATGTAAAAGTTAAAATTTAATAAATACCACATATGCGGCTCCTTTAATAAGAGAGCCGCATATTATATATGTAAACGGATAATACAGAAAATCGGAGGAATAAACAATGCTTTATCCTGAAATTTATTACAAAGTAGAGCCTTATATTTTATCAGCGTGTGATGAAATGCACAGTTTTGGCAGTGCAATGCCAAATAAAAAAGCGATTTCCGCTATGTCGGAAAAAGTCTATAAGCAAGTAATAGAAGCATATCCGGAATTGAGAAAGTACGAAACAGAAAGTATAGATGTAAAAGCAACTCGTAATGGCGGACTGTTCAGAGACTTTCTCGATGTACTTCTTATATATGAACTCATTGGAAGACGTCGTTTTTAATAAATGTATAAAATTAAGGCAGGAAGACCCCGCATTTGCAGGGTCTTTTGTTTTAGTATTAGCGTTTTGTATTATTTACTGTTCCAAATCCAAAATTATGGTAAGATATAAACAGAAAACAAACCTGCGAGGTGGAAAATGGAAAAAGAAAAAAACATACAAGAGGCTCAAAAGCTGCAGAAAACATTCGGAGAATTGTTGGCGGAATTCAGAAAAGAAAACAGTATGAGCAGCAGAGAATCTGCAGAAAGTGAAAATATTGAAACCGGCAAAACAAAAGCAGAACAGAGTAGAAAAGATACAAGCAATGAAATGCCTGTGAAGAAAGAAGTTTTTGCAGAGGATGAAGATGAGGAAACAGACGAAGAAGAAATAAATGCTGAATGGCTTGAGCTTTTAAACGGAATGTATTTTTAGTGTAAAAGGCACTTTAGTTGCGGAATTGTCAGAATTGTGATACACTTATGATAATTGCTGGCGTTTGTTATGTGAAGTTTATAAATCACGGTGCGCCGAACAGTGTATGCAGAGATTATATGCTGATATTATAATCTGTTTATTGAGAAAGGAAGGAGCTTATATGAAAGTTGCTTTATTATCATTATCGTTCCGACGTTATCATCTTGACAAAATATTTGAAGTAGCAGGATACTTTGGTTATGACGGTGTGGAGATATGGGGCGGCAGACCGCAGGCATATCCGTATGATATGGATGAGGCCCGCTGTGCGCATGTGCTTGAACTCAAAGAAAAATACGGACTTGAAGTACCGATGTACACTCCGGAAGTGCTGGGATATCCTTATAATATTTCAACTACAGATAAAAAAGAAAGAGAAGAGACAATAGATTATCTTAAAAAAGCTATAGATGTTGCAAAAGCTATCGGAGCACCAAGAGTGCAGCTTGCATGCGGTCATGCGGGATACCAAACAAACCGCAAGCAGAATTATCAGAATGTACTTACTGTAATGAATGCACTTACGGAACACGCGGAAAAAACAGGCGTTGATCTTATAATGGAAGCTGTAACTTTAATGGAAAGCAATACTATTATTTTTCTTGATGATCTGGTGGAGCTTTTAAATGATATAGGAAGTCCGCGCGTAAAGACAATGATTGATACAGTAACTCCTATGGTTCATAAAGAAGTTTTTGGAGATTATTTTGAAAAACTCGGCGATAAAATGGATTATATTCACTTTATCGACAGTGACGGCGTAAGCCCTACGCATATGCCTGTCGGAAGCGGCGTAATTCCTATGGAAGCACTTATGGCAGTACTTAAGAAGTACGGTTATGACGGCTGGCTCAGTTCTGAGCTTGTATCATACGCAAGCGAACCCGAACTCTCAGCGGCAAGGGAAATTAAAAGCATTCGTCGTTTAATCGAAGGATAAATATATAAAAGTAAAGCAGCCGTAAATAAAGAGTGAAAAGACATAAAAATAAAAGCAAGAGAAGAACAGACGGAGGGAAACAGAAAATGAAAACGATTAAAGAAGTTTTCGGAACAAATAAACCTATCATAGCACTTCTGCATCTGCGCGCACTTCCGGGAGATCCGGAATATCCGCGCGGCGGCAAAATGGATGATGTTATTAAAGAGGCAAGAACCGATCTTAAAGCACTGCAGGACGGCGGAGTCGATGGAATCCTCATATCAAACGAATTCAGCCTGCCGTATCTTGATCATGTGGATATGGTAACACCGAGTGCAATGGCTTACATAATCGGACAGCTCAGATCCGAAATAAAAACGCCTTTCGGCGTACATGTAATAAGCGATGCGGATGCAACGATAGAACTTGCGGCGGCAGTAGAGGCACAATTTGTAAGAAGTGTTTTTACAGGGGCGTACGTCAGCGAAATCGGTATCAGGAACAGAAATGCGGCGGAAATGGCAAGGCGCAAAAAAGCGCTTGAGCTCGATGAACTTCTTATGTTTTATATGATAAACGCAGAATCTGACGGTGATCTTTCGGGTAGAGATATTGCGACTATCGCCAAAGCCGTACAGTTTAAATGTCATCCGGATGCTATGTGTGTATCGGGAGTGCAGGCAGGTTGCGGTGTGGATAGCTCGCTTATAGAAACGATAAAAAACGCAGTTCCAAGCGTACCGGTATATGCAAATACAGGCTGTAAAGCAGAGAATATTGCGGAAAAGCTCACATACTGTGACGGCGCTTTTGTAGGAACAAGTTTTAAATATGACGGCAAATTTGAAAATTCTGTAGACCCTGCACGTGTTAAAGAGTTTATGGATAAAGTGCATAGTGTGAGAGTAGAATAAGGCGGATTCATCCTTAGGCGAATAAAAATGAAATGGAAAGGAACTAAATAAATGGCGAACAAATATTTTCTCGGTGTTGATATTGGAACATTCGAGAGTAAAGGTCTTATTATGGACGAAAAGTGTGAAGTAGTGGCGATGCATGCGGAAAAGCACACGATGGACAATCCGAAACCTAATCATTTTGAAATGGATGCAGAAGAAATTTGGTGGGGTGATTTTTGCAAAATATCAAAAGCACTTCTTGAAAAAACGGGTATTTCAAATTCTGACATCAAATGCGTGGGAGTAAGCACAATGGGTGCAGGTCTGGTGCCGGTTGATGAAAACTGTATGCCGATGATGAAAGCTATACCTTACGGTATCGATGCAAGAGCCGAAAAAGAGATAGAATATATGTATGAAAAGTACGGTGAAGAGGAGGTAATTAAATTTAACGGCAGACCTCTGTGCGCAAACGATGTACCACCTAAAATTTTGTGGATAAAAAACAATCTGCCGGAAATATATGAAAAAGCACATAAATTTCTTACAGGCTCATCGTTTATGACTGCTAAACTTACGGGGAAGTATGTTATAGATAGGTTTCTTGGATACGGCGGATTTACACCGCTTTATGATCCGGACAAAGGTACCATAAACGAAAAGTATGTAAGAGATTTTTGCCGTCCGGAGCAGCTTGCGGAACTTCACGATAATACGGATATTGTAGGAACGGTAACGGCAAAAGCTGCGGCACAGACCGGACTTCTTGAAGGCACGCCTGTCATTACCGGTGCAGATGATTCGGGTGCGGAGGCAATTTCTACGGGAATTCTCGAAGTTGGAGATTTGATGATACAGATGGGTTCGACGCTGTATTTTATCGGTATTGCCGATCATCTTGTGCATGACAATCGTATATGGAGTGGTGGTTTTCTAATTCCGAACACCAACAGCGTACAAGGAGGGACAAACGCTGCGGGTACACTTACACGCTGGTATAGAGATAACATTTTCTTCGACGCTCTTGATCTTGAGAAATCGGGAGGTCCGGATGCATATGAGACGATGATGAAAGGACTCGAAGATATTCCT
>JAAWDW010000005.1 GCA_022793975.1 Bacillota bacterium | reverse complement strand
GATTTATGCTATTCCGGGAAGTATACGAGAGAAGAAATGCAGATGCGCCTGAAAGGAAAAGGCGGGCTGATGTCTTATCTGGGGACAAACGATTCGCGTGAAGTTGAGAAACGCATAGAGGACGGAGACGGAAAAGCACGTCTTGTGTACGATGCGATGGCGCTGCAGACAGCAAAAGATATAGCATCGCTGGCAGCTGTGGTATCGGGTGATGTTGATAAAATTATTCTTACGGGAGGAATTGCACATTCGGCAGCATTTACGGGTATGATAAAGGAAAGGATTGATTTTATAGCGCCGGTTGAAATCATTCCCGGAACATTTGAAATGCAGGCGCTTGCCGGTGGGGCTTTGAGGGCACTTACCGGAAAGGAAAAGTATCATAGATTTTAGTTTTAAACAGGTTATTGCAACAGAAATATTTGAGGAATTATAAAAAGGAAATGTTATGAATATAAATCCAGCAATTAAAGCAGCAGTGATTGTGATTACGATTATATTGACAGTATGTTCTATGATCATATGCTATTTGGACTTAGATGGTGCGGTTGAAGTGAAGGATGTGCCTAACGCTGCGAATCGCATAGATTATATTTTTAGAGCATACGGCAGTGGAGATAGATGGAAATGGAATAGTATAAACAATGTTGAAAGTACAGACGGATCGGGAGGTATCATTGATGATGCGGAGGATCCGGACTATGAAGGAGATGCGGAAACAGATATAGAAGAAGGAAGTACACCTTTTGAAGAGACCGGTGAAAATTTACCTCAGTGGGAGCATTCGGGTGAATATGATCCATCTATTGATATACTTGTACTTGTAAATAAGGAATATGCGCTGGATGAGAATTATGTTCCGGCAGATCTGGTGAGACTTAATTACTGCGCGGCAGACAGAAGCAGCGAATGGCAGGCAATGACACGCGAAGCGGCGGATGCATTTAACAAAATGGCAGAAGATGCGCTTGCTGAAGGACACGAAATAGTTGTTACAACGGCATACCGCTCATATAATTTCCAAAATTATCTTTACAACAGCTATGTGGAAAAAGAGGGACAAGCTGCGGCAGATACATTCAGTGCAAAACCGGGAAAGAGCGAGCATCAGACGGGGCTTGCGGCAGATGTATCATCTGCTTCCGTGAATTACAGGTTAACGGCTGCTTTCGGCGATACGGAAGAGGGAAAGTGGCTTGCTGAAAGTTGTTATAAATACGGCTTTATTATGCGTTATCGGGAAGGCAAGGAAAGTATAACCGGTTATGTGTATGAGCCTTGGCACGTAAGGTATGTTGGGCAGAAAGCCGCAAAGGAAATATGGGAAAAAGATTTGACGCTTGAGGAGTACCTCGGCGTGGTACCGCCTAGCTTTGCGGATAGCGACGTCAACAATGGCAGCGATGTGGAATAATGCCGGCAATTTGCAGCGGTTTTTGCAGTATCTGCGTATGAAAATCGATTTATAAACCTAAAAACAGGCATTTAAGGCTTGTCAAGAACGCTCGAATGCTGTAAAATATATGTTTAATAAATAAAAGACGTTTTTATATAAATAATTGTTTTGCAGGAGGAAAAAATGGCGGAGTTTTACAAAGAACCTTCAAGAACATTCAGTGAATATCTATTGATACCGGGGTATTCCTCAAAGGAATGCAAAGTGGAAAATGTCAGTCTCAAGACGCCGATTACGAAGTTTAAGAAAGGCGAGGAGCCGGCACTCAGTATGAATATACCTCTTACATCGGCAGTAATGCAGTCGGTTTCGGGCGATAATCTTGCTATCGCTCTTGCAAAGGAAGGCGGAATATCGTTTATTTTTGTGTCGCAGTCAATTGAGAGTCAGGCAGCGATGGTAAGAAGAGTTAAAAGTCATAAGGCGGGCTTTGTGAGAAGTGATTCGAACATCAGACCTGATCAGACTCTTGCCGATATACTGGCACTTAAAGAGCGTTCGGGGCATTCAACGGTAGCGGTTACGGATGACGGCACACCGGAGGGCAAGATGGTAGGACTTGTTACATCGAGAGACTACCGTGTAAGCAGAATGGCTCCGGATACGAAAGTCAGTGAATTTATGACGCCGTTTGATAAGCTGATCGTGGCGCAGGAAGGAATAACGCTTTCCGAGGCAAACGATATTCTCTGGGATCATAAGCTCAATGCACTTCCTATTATAGACGAAAATCAGAGGCTGACATCGTTTGTGTTCCGCAAGGATTACGATTCGCACAAGGAAAATCCGCACGAACTCCTCGATTCGCATAAGAGATATGTAGTCGGTGCAGGTGTAAATACGCGTGACTATGCCGAGAGAATTCCGGCACTTGTAGAAGCGGGAGCGGATATTCTTTGCATAGATTCTTCCGAAGGTTTTTCCGAATGGCAAAAAGAGACGATAAATTTTGTGAGAAACAAGTACGGCGACAGCGTAAAAATAGGCGCCGGCAATGTTGTTGATAAAGAAGGATTTTATTTTCTGGCGGAAGCAGGCGCCGATTTTGTAAAGGTAGGTATCGGCGGCGGCTCTATCTGTATTACGAGAGAGACAAAAGGCATTGGTAGAGGACAAGCCACTGCGATTATAGATGTTGCCGAGGCGAGAGACGAATATTTTAAGAGAACGGGAATCTATATTCCGATCTGCAGTGACGGCGGACTTGTGTATGACTATCATATGACGCTGGCACTTGCTATGGGCGCTGATTTTCTGATGCTCGGCAGATATTTTGCGAGATTTGATGAATCGCCGACAACAAGACTGAATTTAAACGGCACGTATGTCAAGGAGTATTGGGGTGAAGGCAGCAACCGTGCAAGAAACTGGCAGCGCTATGATATGGGTGGAGACAGTAAACTGAGCTTTGAAGAGGGTGTTGATTCGTACGTGCCTTATGCCGGTGCGCTTAAAGATAATGTGCAGATGTCACTCAGCAAAGTAAAATCCACTATGTGCAACTGCGGCGTACTTACTATTCCGGAACTGCAGAAAAATGCGAAAATTACGCTCGTTTCTGCGACAAGTATTGTCGAGGGCGGTGCACACGATGTAATACTTAAAGATACATCAAATAATGTGAGATAAATATGATTGTTTGGCGGACTGCGATATTGGCGTTGCGGTCCGCGTTTTATAGAATGATGTTTTGGCGGCAGGCAGCGAGAATATTCGGAAGCTATTTTGGCAGTTGCAGAGAACAGTGTTTTTTGGCTGCTGATCTGTCGGAAGAGAGGAGCTTTATATGGAAAATGAAATGATTATTGTACTTGATTTCGGAGGTCAGTACAATCAGCTTATAGCGAGACGAGTGAGGGAGTGCAATGTGTACTGCGAAGTGCATCCGTACACGCTTCCGCTTGAAGAAATAAAGGCAAAAAATCCGAAAGGAATAATACTCACGGGAGGGCCGAACAGCGTCTATGCCGAGGATTCTCCGAAGTGCAACCCGGAGATGTTTGAGCTTGGTATTCCTATACTCGGACTTTGCTACGGTGCGCAGATTTTTGCGTATCAGCTTGGCGGCAAGGTTGAGACAGCACCTGTTTCCGAATATGGAAGAACTGAGGTAGAGATTTCGACTAAGTCAGTGTTGTTTAAAGACTGTGTGGGCGAATCAGTGACTTCGGCGGATAGTGGGTCACTTGGCGCTGCGACTTGTGCTTTGGCGGCAGGTGCGGCTTGCGGCACGGGCGCTTCGGTGCTTGCGGACGGGAATGTGAAGTCGGTATTCTGGATGAGCCATACGGATTACATATCAGAAGTGCCTGAGGGCTTTGTTATCACGGGTTTCACGCCTGTGTGCCCTGTGGCGGCGATGGAAAATGCCGAAAAGAAGTTTTATGCGTGTCAGTTTCATCCGGAGGTAGTGCATTCAAAAGAAGGAATGAAAGTGCTTTCAGCGTTTGTGAAAGATGTCTGCGGCTGCAAGGGCAGCTGGAAGATGGATTCGTTTGTCGAGTCGCAGATTGAGGCGATTCGTGAAAAAGTGGGCAGCGGCAAGGTGCTCTGCGCACTTTCGGGCGGCGTTGATTCATCGGTGGCGGCGGTGCTCCTGTCAAAGGCAGTCGGCAAACAGCTTACATGTGTGTTTGTGGACCACGGACTTTTGCGAAAGGATGAGGGGGATGAGGTTGAAGCCGTTTTTGGGCCTGAAGGACCGTATGATCTCAATTTCATAAGAGTGAATGCGCAGCAGCGTTTTTATGATAAACTTGCGGGAGTGGAAGAGCCTGAGCAAAAGAGAAAGATAATCGGTGAGGAATTTATCCGTGTATTCGAGGAAGAGGCAAAGAAAATCGGCTCCGTGGATTTTCTCGTACAGGGGACAATATATCCCGATGTAATAGAGAGCGGACTCGGCACTTCGGCTGTAATCAAGTCACATCACAATGTCGGCGGTCTTCCGGATCATGTGGATTTCAAAGAGATAATTGAGCCGCTGCGTATGCTGTTTAAGGACGAAGTAAGAAAAGCAGGACTGGAGCTCGGAATTCCTGAATATCTTGTGTTCCGTCAGCCTTTCCCAGGACCGGGGCTTGGCATTCGTATAATCGGCGCCGTTACGCCGGAAAAAGTAAAAATCGTGCAGGAAGCAGATGCCATTTACCGTGAAGAAGTCAAGAATTTCGGTCTTGATCGTGAGATAAACCAGTATTTTGCTGCGCTTTCTAATATGCGTTCAGTGGGCGTAATGGGTGATTTCCGTACATATGATTATGCAGTGGTGCTCCGCGCCGTGCTGACAAGCGACTTTATGACTGCCGATGTCGCACATCTGCCGTGGGAACTGCTCGATAAAGTTACGACCCGTATCGTGAACGAAGTAAAAGGTGTAAGCCGCGTGCTGTATGACTGCACGCAGAAACCGCCTGCGACAGTGGAGATGGAGTAGAGAAGAGAAAAATAAAAGGGTTAGTGAATAATTTATAAACGAATCACTAACTCTTTTGTATATTACAGTTTAAGATTTAACGGTGTATTTTTGAAATACTTTCCCAAAGCATATCTCTACCGGAGTAATTCCAATATCGAATGTCTTGCTCTATAAAAAGCCATTTTAATACTTTAATAATTAGCTCACAAGGGAATCCACTTTTAAATTCATTGTTATTAATCGAAATTATTGCCTTTTTACACAAATATGTTGATTCTAAAATACTGTACAATTTTAAGTATGTATGTGGATTTTCTTTAAATTTAAAAATAAGATCATTAATAATATCTTCG
>JAAWDW010000148.1 GCA_022793975.1 Bacillota bacterium | reverse complement strand
TATATAATTTCTTCGCATTTTTGCTGCGTTCTCTGGGAAATTCAATCGTGCCGCTGTTTTTTCTCGGCGCCACGGTCATTTTTAATGTCGTGCTCGATCTTCTCTTTATAATTTGCTTTGATATGAAAATAGAAGGCGCAGCAGCAGCGACCGTTATAGCTCAGGCAATTGCCGGTATCGGCATTGCCATTTATTCATATTTCAGAATACCCGATATCCGCATTATGTTTTCCGCACGTAAAGCCGCGGTGTCCGATACTAACAATGCCGATGCGGTAAGTATTCCCCTGCGTCCGTCATTTTGGGAAACTGCAGGTGAAATTCTCAGATTTTCCACAATTTCATCCCTTCAGCAATCTGTTATGAATTTCGGCATACTTATGATACAAGGGCTTGTCAACAGTTTCGGTCCGGCTGTAATGGCCGCGTTTGCCGCAGTTGTAAAAATAGACTCTTTTGCATATATGCCGGCTCAGGAATTCGGCAATGCCTATTCGCTGTTTATTTCACAAAACTATGGTGCCGGCAAATCCGACCGTGTACACCGGGGCACAAAAAAAGCGCTGCAGCTGTCCGTAATCTTCTGTGCTGTCGTTTCTGTACTTGTATTTATATGCGCAAGACTTTTAATGCTGATATTTTTGAAGCCTAACGAATACGAGATTATTGCCGTTGGTGTGCAGTATCTTCATATCGAAGGTGCAGCATACATAGGAATAGGCATACTGTTCCTTTTATACGGCTATTACCGCGGCATCAACCGTCCGTCAATGTCACTCATACTCACTGTGCTTTCACTCGGCACCCGCGTTGTACTTGCGTATGCACTTGCCCCTATTCCACAGATAGGCACCGTCGGTATCTGGATTTCAATACCTATCGGCTGGGTGCTCGCAGATATCGTCGGACTTCTCTATATGCGGCGTGCAGCGCGTCAGCTTGCGGAACAGATGTAAACAAAATAACTTTTATTTAAACTTGGAAAACACAAACTTCCCCGATTCCGAAAGTTCATCCTGCGTCCACTTCGTGTTCGCCGCCGTTCCCGGTTTCAGCGCTGCCGATGTTTCGCTCTTATCACAGAGCGACCAGTTTGCCCAGCTGAGTCCACGCGCATTCATAAATGAAGCCCATTCCTCCGCCTCTTTCAGAAAAACTCCTCCGTTTCCGTCTGCGGCGCTCGTGCCCCACTCCGAAACGAAAATCGGAATACCCGATAAAAGCGCCGCATCAATCCTGTCCCGCAGCCACTTTCCATGCGTGCCCGCATAAAAATGACATGTATACATCAGATTTTTTCCGTTTATGGGATTTGCTGCCGCAATATTTATATCCTGGCTCCAAGTACCGCTTCCAATAAGAATTATAGCCTTGGGCGAATTCTTTCTTATTACTTTTATTATTTCCTCGGCGTACGGTTTAATATCGTGCTCCCACGATACATTTCCGTTTGGTTCATTGCATATTTCATAAATTACCGCCGGCTCATCCGCATATCGTGCCGACATTTCATCAAAAAATTTCTTTGACTGCGCAATATATGTCATCGGATTTCCGTCTGATAAAATATGCCAGTCTATAATCACATACATATCGTTGGCAATCGCTGCATCAGCAGCGCTTATTACCTGCTTTTTTACGGTCTCCGGCCGACTGATATATCCGCCCTCGCCCGTATACATTGCCACTCTGAACAAATTTGCGCCGTACCTTGCTGTATTCGCTATTGCTTGTTTTGATGTAAATTGCGAATACCAATGAACACCGTGGCTGCTCATACCCCGCAGTACTGTCCTTTCTCCGCGCTCGTTGCAAAGCACAGCACCTTTTACATTGAGCCATCCGTTTTCGGAAACACCGCTTAGAGTTGCGATTTCACCGCTGTCATATGTTCTGTTTTGCGAAAAATCTTCGTCTGTTCTGCGTTCTGTATCTGTCTTTTTTATTACTCTGTAAATTATTGCGCAAGCTTCCGCACGTGTCAGTCCGTCCTTGGCATTAAAATTTCCCGCGCTGTCACCCTCGGTTATTCCTGCCGCATATGCGGCAAACACTGCGTCATAATAGCGTCCGTCAAGTTCAGAAATATCTCGTATCCTGGGCGCTTGCTGCGCATAATCGCCGTGCACGTCCGGCAGAAGTGCTTTCATCAGTATTTTCACCGCCAGCTGACGCGTAATCGGTGAATCATGTTTTTCACCTGTCGGCGGTATCTCGTCCCAGTCATACCACCCGGCATTCATTGCTGCGCTGAGGCTGTCCGCTGCCCAATGCTTGTCATCACCGGAAATAGCTGATGCAATGTTCATACTATTGACATCTTCAAGTTCGGCGCATCGCGCAATCACCGCAACAAACTCTGCCGCAGTAATCTTGCTTCCGGGGCGGAACGTCTTATCGGGATATCCGCTCAAAATCCCGCTTTTCGTCATTTCCGCAACCACATCCTCATACCAAATGCCCGCCTTGACATCGGAAAAGACGCTGCCTGTATCTTCAGCAATTCTTGCATACATAACGTCGTGCTCGGCTCCTCCGCCGTCAGCAAACGCACAAAACGGTACAAACGCCAAAGTCACACATAATATAACCAACAACAATCTATATTTCATATTTAACTCCCAAAATAAGATTTTTACCGTATTTCAGTATAGCACACACTTAAACGCTATTTCAATTGTACTGCACTAAAAAGCGTGGTACAATTAAGTCATTAATACACTATTTACTTTTCGCTTTTAACATGCGAAAAATTCAAGGAGGAAAGGTATGAATCAATATTTGGTTTTGGATTACGGCGGAAGCACAGTCAAAATCTCGCTTATGGACGAAAAAGCAAATCGTCTTTCCGATGCCGAAAAGCCGGCGCCCACCGCTTCTCTCGATGAAATGAAAGCCTTTGCCGCTGGTCTCGCCGAAGAATACCGCGGCAAATACAGCGGAGTGGCTGTATCGCTGCCGGGAATCATAGATGCGGTAAAAGGTATTGCCCACACAGGGAGTCCTTACCGTTTCGAAAACGGTACCCCGCTGGCACATATTTACGAAGAGATTTTCGGCGCACCTGTTGTCATTGCTAATGACGGCAAATGCGCTGCCAATGCCGAACTTCGTCAAGGTGCTCTTCAAGGTGTTGAAAGCGGAGCTATCGTCGGGATCGGAACGGGAATTGCCGGCGGTATTATTATAAACGGCAAAGTCTGGATAGGTACACGTGGAGCGGCAGGCGAACTTTCCTTTTATCCCCACAATTTTTCAAAGCTTATTGACGTTGCCCAAATGTCTCTTCCGGAACTGAAAGACGGTGTTGCGGAATACGATACATATGTTTATGACACTACCTGGGAAAGTATTGCCAGCACCACGGCGCTTCTCAAAAGATACTGCCGCAATAAAGGTACTTCCTATAATCCCGATGAAATAAGCGGCCGTGAATTTTTCCGTGCTTATGACAACGGTGATGAAATTGCTGCAAAAACTCTTGATGAATTCGCATTTTGCACAGCGGCAGGCATTTTTTCACTGCAAGTCGCGCTCGACCTGGAGCGTTACGCAATAGGCGGAGGTATCAGTGCCCGACCTGAGCTTACCGAAAAAATTAACCTCGCTTACGACAAAATAACACGCACTCAGCCCGATTTAACCCGTCCGGAAATTGTACCATGTCATTTCAGAGGCGGTGCCAATCAGATAGGTGCTCTGATGTTTTATTTCGAGCATAAAGGGAGGAATTAAATATGAAACCGTTTCCTGCCGACTTTCTTTGGGGCGGTGCCGTTGCCGCCAACCAGTGTGAAGGCGCATATCTTGAAGACGGCAAAGGACTCAGCACTGCCGATATTCTAAACAGCGAAACATACGGCAAAGAATGCCTGCCGCTTGATATCGATCCTGAAAAATTTTACCCGACTCACGAAGCTATTGATTTTTATCATACATACCGCAGTGATATCGCTTTGCTGGGAGAAATGGGCTTTAAATGTTTTCGTATATCAATACCATGGAGCCGTATTTTCTCAAACGGTGACGATGAAAAGCCGAATGAATCCGCTCTTGCACATTATGATGACCTATTTGACTGCTGCCATGAGCACGGTATCGAGCCACTTGTAACACTTTCACATTGTGAAATGCCGCTGGAAATTTTGAAAAAATACGGTGGCTGGAAAAACAGAAAGGTAATAGACTTATTTGTAAAATATGCTGAAACCTGCTTTCGCCGCTATCGCAGCAAAGTAAAATACTGGATTACTTTTAATGAAATTAACTTTATTTTTATGCAGGGCTTCCTGTATCAAAACGGCGGTGTCATGCTGCACAGCGATGAAAATAAAAAGCAGCTGCAGTATCAAGTAGCATACAATCAGCTTGTGGCAAATGCAAAATGTGTAAAGTTGTGCCACGAAATTATACCCGATTCACTCATTTCTGCTATGGTAGAAGGCTCCCTCGGATACTACGGCAGCAGCAGACCCGAAGAAATTCTTTTCGCACAGCAGGATAACAGACAGTACAGCTATATGTTCCTCGATGTTTTGTGCAAGGGCAAGTTTCCGTATTACTGGTATACTGATATAGAAAAAGACGGCATTGAAATTGAAACAAAGGCCGCCGATTATGAAATTCTGCGTGAAAACACTGTAGATTATATTCCGATAAGTTATTACAATTCACGGATGTCGGTTAAACCGGAATCTGCCGCAGAAGAAAAAACATTGAATTCTCAAACCGCTGCAAGCAATACTTCTGCATTTGGACGCGAATCTTTTAAAAATCCTCATCTTCCTTGTACGGACTGGGGTACTACTGTCGATCCTATAGGTTTTCGCATAGTTCTAAACGACTTTTATGAGCGTTACGGCAAACCTATTTTTGTAGTGGAAAACGGCATCGGTGCAAAAGACATACTGACGGATTCTTTTGAAATTCACGACAGTTACCGCATCGATTACATACGGGAACACATCAAACAAATGAGGCTTGCAATTGATGATGGTGTCGATGTAATAGGCTATACCGCCTGGGGCTGCATCGACCTCGTTTCACAGTCACGCGGAGAAATGAGCAAACGTTACGGTTTTATTTATGTAGACATAAACGATGATGGAACAGGTACCCGCGCCAGATACAAAAAAGATTCATTTTTCTGGTATCAAAAAGTGATCGCCGGCAACGGTGAAAACCTTGAATAACCGGCATATAAAAACAGCCGGTCGGATTTTCTCCGTTCGGCTGTTAAATCTATTATATCATTTTAATAAAGTATATTTAGTATCTCTTGCCTTTCCATAGCGTGCCAGTATATTATCACTTACCATTCTCCTAAGAATTCTCGAAGCTGTGGACGCACTTACACCAAGCAAAACCTCAACATCCTGTCTTGTAATTTCACTTCGCTTTCCGGCAAGCTCCAATACCTTATCTTCACTGCTGTCTGTCTTTTTCATAAACATTGTCAGTGGATTTTTAAGATATTCCGCTTGGCGTTCTGCCACAATATTCATATCATATTTGGCATTTATATTCGGCAGCGTAATCTTAAACGCATTTTTTGTGACCTCAATTATAGGTTTCTCCCCTGTATTTTCATATGATTTCATGATCTTTCTTATTCCCGTACCATAAGCCTCTATGAACTGCAACCGATAAAATACATCTGCCAGATTTGGATTTCTGCATACTGAAAGCCCTATCATGACATCCTCAAGCTCAATTCCGGGTAGCAACCCTCCTATGGACACAAATTCTATCCTATCTGCGTATATACTTATTAAAGCGCTGGCGCTAAAAGAATAGTCACGGTGTACAAGCAAGTTGAGAAGTGCTTCTCTGACTGCTACTTCCGGATAATCTCTGACATCCGTTCTCCAAAGTTTTTCGATTGTTGCACGAGTTTGATTACGAAAATCAATAAAAGCGTACGCCTCATTAAGCTGCTGCATCAGCGAACCTGTAAATTCACGCCGATCTTTGAATATTGTTTGATCTGTGCCCTGAAAAACAGCGGCTTTAATTGTATGTGTACATTGTTCTGACAGCAACAGCGCAAGATTGCTGTAAATACCGTTATAATCAAGCATTTTTAAGGTCTGCATCTGTTTAAGACCGAATTCTACATTTCGCTGCTCAAATTCCTTTTTTGTAATATTAAATGTAAGTTCCTGCTTTAAGGAGCGCATCGTTTCAAAGCGGTCGCCGTCCGTTTCTTTTATCATACTGCGAATTGCATTATCTGCAGCAGGCACAGAAGAACATCCCTGGCGGACATAAACGCCCATCGGACTCAGTCCTTTTGGGGCAATGTAATACGGTCTGTCTGTCCCGCGCTGTATCTCAACGGTAACAATTTTTTTATCTTCTATTTCTAATGTTTCATAATGCAGAAACATAGTAATGTCAGGTTTAATCGCATCACGCACCATATTGCCGATCTGCAGAGAGACGCTGTCGGGATTATCCACTCCTATAACCGTGCCGTCGTCTCTCACGCCGATATAAAGTTTCCCACCCTCACAGTTTGCAAAAGCAATAATTTCTTTCTTAACATCATCAACTACTGTTTCTTTTAATTCAACTGTTTCGCTTTCCCTAAAAAACACTATGCCGCCTCCTTTCTTATTGTTATTATAACAAATCAAGTCAATCAAGTCAATTGTATGACTTGATTTGCGACCATATTGACGAGATAATGATATTATTATCTTAAATCTCCATTTTATTTCAATTATTATTAAATCAAAGCATTTTATCGTGCAGCAACAACGTGTTGCTTGGCTTTGCACAGCATCGGTGCTACAATATTTTTATAAGGTGGTGATTTACATGAATACAAAAGATGTCATTTTAGAACTCCGAACAAAAAATAGATTGTCTCAGGATGAGCTGGCGGAAAAAATATATGTTACCCGTCAAGCAGTTTCGCGCTGGGAAAACGGCGAAACCGTACCGAATACGGAAACACTGAAATTACTGTCGAAACTGTTTGATGTTTCCATAAATACCCTTCTCGGCTCTCCGCGGCAGCTTATTTGCCAGTGCTGCGGTATGCCTCTCGACGATTCCTCAATCAGCAGGGAAAAAGACGGCTCATTCAATGAAGAATACTGTAAGTGGTGTTATGACGGCGGAGAATTTGCCTATAAAAGTCTTGAACAATTAACGGATTTTCTCGTAGAACATATGCCGTCCAGCGAATGGTCTCCGGAGCAGACCCGTACCTATTTTGAAACACAACTGCCAAAACTTAATCACTGGAAACAATCAAAATAACAAATGCAGAAACAAAAAAGTCGACTCCTCCGAGTCGACTTTTATTTTTTGTGGTGGAGATGAGGAGAATCGAACTCCTGTCCGAAAGCATTTCCGCAAGAACTTCTCCGAGCGCAGCCGCTGATTTAAATTTCGCAAAACAAGACGCCCTGCGGCAGGCTTCAAGCTTTGCTATCCCGTTATTCCCCTGTGCTTCCGGGAGCAGGCACAGAGTTTTCCTGCATAATTGACGCCGGGATTCTGACCTACAGGTGAATCAGAGCCGACGACGCGGCCGCTGTACGCGGCGGGCAGCTATGCTGCGAATGCGTAATTATTGTTATTTTTTGCGTTTATATTTAACGTGCCATTTTTAACGCAGACTTGGCAAACTGCGGCTCGCTTATCTTGTTTCTACACCCCCGTCGAAACCTTTACACCCCCATATTAAAACTCATACAGCGAGACCGAAAGCAAAGCTGCTTCCTGCCCGCCGCATTCTATGTCAATTATACACCGGACGGTACATAATATAAAATTACATCTTTATTACACTATTTTTGCTGTTATCATCATAATACTTAAATTTAAAAATACGGTTTATATCCTTCGAGGTTCTCTTTCAAAAGTCTTGGTATATCAAGGCTGTACGGGCATCTCGATTTACACTGTCCACACTCTATACAGTTCTCTATTTTGCGCATTTCATCCTTCCACGCATCTGTAGTATACGCTTCGATCGGAGCGCGTCTGAGCATAAGTCCCATACGCGCACAGTCCTTAATGGAAATGCCCATAGGACAAGGCATACAATACCCGCAGCTGCGACAGAAATCACCTCCGAGCTCTTTTTTATCTTCGGCAATAACCGCCTCCATTTCAGGGGTCATTTCCTGCTCAAAATCATCGGTATTGCACGAAAGGAACTCTTCAATCTCCTCCATCTTCTGCACTCCCCAGATAGGCAGTGCATTGTCAAACTGGGATATGTACGCGTATGATGCTCTACCGCTTCTTATAAGACCTCCGGCCATTCCTTTCATACATATGAAGCCCATATTGCGTTCTTTGCACATCTTAACAAGTTCAACTTCTTCAGGTGCTGCAAGATATGAAAACGGATACTGCAAAGTCTCGTAAAGTCCGGATGCTATCGCTTCTCTCGCCAAATCTATCTTATGCGTCGTAATTCCTATGTGGCGTATCTTCCCTGCTTCTTTCGCTTCAAGCATTGCCTCATACAGACCGCTTTCATGACCCGGTACCGGGCAAAACGGCAGATTGTGAAACTGCATCACATCCACATAATCAGTCTCAAGCTCTTTTAAACTTATCGCAAACTGCTCCTTAAAATCCGCCGCCGTAAGAGCCATAGACTTTGTTGCTATGTATATTTCCGAACGCACATCGCCGAGTGCATAAGCAATCTTTGCTTCACTATCCGTATAAAACCTCGCCGTATCGAAATAGCGAATGCCTCCGTCATACGCCCTCCTCAGAATTGCCGCCGCATCTTCGAAAGAAATTCTCTGAATCGGGAGCGCCCCAAACCCGTTTTTATTTACGGTAATACCCGTACTTCCAAGTGTTACATATTTCATTTTCAAACCTCCCGATTTTTATTAATCTATTCGCTTATCCTGTTATCCTTTATCCCCGAAAATATTATTATACAGGTCATACACAAATATTATGCTACCTCGCATCTTTTTTCATAGCCTGCTGCATTCTCCTATCGGCATCGCGCTTTGCTATGTCTTCTCTCTTATCGTAATTTTTCTTACCGCGGGCAACGCCCAGTTCCAGCTTTGCCAGCCCCTTCTCATTTATGTACATACTGAGCGGAACCAAAGTAAGACCTTTCTGCGTCGTATACCCTATGAGTTTTCGTATCTCCTGCTTATGCAGAAGTAGTTTGCGCTGTCTCAGCGGATCTGCATTAAAGCGGTTACCCTGCTCATACGGATTTATATTCATCCCATAGACAATAAGCTCACCGCGCTCCACACGAGCATAGCTTTCTTTAATACTCACTTTGCCCTGCCGCACCGATTTTATTTCTGTTCCTGTAAGCACAATTCCCGCTTCATAAGTTTCTTCTATAAAATAATCATACCTAGCTTTTTTATTGCTCGCAACTAATTTTCTCTGTTTCACTCTTCTTCCCTTTTCAATACGTAACAACCAAATGTAAAAAATAAATCCTTACGCTTAATCAATTTGTCCTGCGTGCTGAAGCGGCCATACTACAAATTCAATACGGCCTATAATATCTGTTACGGCTATCTGACCTACCGCACTGTTTCTGCTGTCAAGCCTGCCCGTTGCCACCCCTTTGCCTGCTGTTTCAATTTCTGCAGTTTCATCAGGCGCTGCTCGAAATATACTGCTTTCTTCAGCTTCACTTTCCGCATATTCCGCTCCTGACGCCGCCGCTGTTTCCGCGGTTTCATCTTCAGCACTTACAAGATACACATATCCTGCCTTTACAACTTCTTTTTCTCCGCCGGGCAGCGTTATCACATCTCCCCCGACTCCCGCAATTCTGGAAGTAAACAGCGAACCTCCGCCACTGTTCGTATGAAGATTATTTTTCAGTGCCACTATATCACCTGTCTTAGGATCACTGTATATATACACAGCTTTATTTATGAAGACAAAGTCATCAGGCGATATCACCGGCGCCATAGAGCCGTCGGGAATCTTTTCTATTTCTGCGGATAATACTATTGCCATACCTATGATAAGCGCAAGAATAACCGCACGAAAATATCCCCAAAAAACCTTTAACATCTAAACCCATCTCTCCCTTACAAAAAATATATTGAATATGTAAATTCGGTAAGAGAAAGTGCTCTGCTTTAAAATATTTTTATCTTATTGAACGGATAAAGCCTTATCATCGCTTTACCCACTACATCGTCTATCCTTATATACCCCACATCCGAATATCGTGAATCCTTGCTTACTCCTCTGTTGTCTCCCATACAGAAAAGTTCATCTTCCGGCACCTCAAAATGGCTGCCGGCATCATGCGATATAGTGCCTCCTGCCGGTATATAGTCCTCCTCGAAAAGCTCTCCGTTCAGATATACAAGCCCGTCTTCTATATCTATTACATCCCCCGGAAGTCCGATTACTCTTTTTATGAGCAGCTTTTCACTTCCGGTTTCAGTTCTCAGATCTGTGTGAAATACCACAATATCGCCCCGCTTAGGCTCACCGAATGTATATGCCTGTCTGCTCAAAAATATGTAATCACCATCATGCAAATTCGGTTCCATCGAATTTTCTTTTACTATTGTTGGTTTCACAAACTGAAGAATTATAAATGCCAAAGCCAGCGCTACTGCCAAATCTCTTATC
>JAAWDW010000147.1 GCA_022793975.1 Bacillota bacterium | reverse complement strand
AGAGCATTCTTTTTACGGAGAATGGATAAAAGGATATGCATCGGCGGAATATGCTGCCGTAAATGATACGCTTATTGAACTTATGGATAGACTGAGCGAAGGGGCCGATGAAAAACAGGTTGCATTTTTGACGGAGATATTTGTAAACTGCAGCAGATATGAGCTTGGATTTTGGGATATGTCATGGGAGATGAGAGAATAGATGAGCCTTCTTGAATTTAAAAATGTTTCATACAGATATGAAGCTGATGAGAGCGATACCATAGATAATCTGAGCTTTTCCGTAGAAAAAGGCGCATTTCATTCAATTATAGGAATAAGCGGCTGCGGTAAGAGTACGATTTTTCGTATCATTAACGGACTGCTTGTGCCTAAAAACGGAGAGATAAAAGTTGGCGGTGAATCTATAAAAAACAGAAAAAATTACTGCGGATATATGCCGCAGAAAGATATGCTGTTTCCGTGGCGCACAGTAGGTCAAAATGTGGCGCTGCCGCTTGAAACGACAGGCGGATATTCAAAAAAGGACAGACGCGAACTTGCGGAAAATGCGCTTGCAGATGTAGGACTTTCTGGCTGCGCGGACAAGATGCCGGATGAGCTTTCGGGCGGGATGCGGCAGCGTGCGGCGTTTGCACGTACTATGCTCACGGGAAGTGATCTTCTGCTTCTCGATGAGCCGTTTTCAGCACTCGATTTTCTGACGCGTATTTCGATGCAGGAATGGCTGCTTGAGCAGTGGGAGAAGCACAAAAAGACGATACTTTTTATTACACATGATGTCGAAGAGGCAATATTCCTTTCGGGGAGTGTGTTTGCTGTAACTGATACGCCTATAAAAAGTCTGGCAGAAATAAAAGTACCGGCAGAATATCCACGTACGCGTGAATGTCTTACGCATCCGGATATGGTATCGCTGCGTGAAGAACTCATAGAGGTTTTAAGAAAGCAGGTGAAAGCGGAATGAATATGAAAAAGCCAAAGACGGCGCGGCGTACTGCTATATACGGTGGCGGCAATCTTTACGCACTTGTATTTATGTTTGTGCTGCTTATTTTATGGCAGTTTGGAGCGATGAAAGTAGACGCCGCATATATTCTGCCGACTCCTGTGCAGATACTGCAGAAATTATGGGAGCTGAGAGTGCCTCTCTTTACGGTGCATCTTCCGGCAACTATGATGGTTACGGGAATAGGGTTGCTCATATCTATGGGATTGGGGCTTTTTCTGGCTGTGGTGATGGATGCAAGTCCGATTATGCAGAAGTGCATATATCCTGTAGTCGTGGCGTCGCAGACGATACCGACAACGGCAATTGCTCCGCTTTTCGTGCTGTGGTTCGGTTACGGAATATGGAGCAAGGTACTGGTAACGGTGCTCATAACATTTTTTCCTATTACTATTACCGTATATGACGGTTTCAGGACAGCAAAGCTCGAAATGAGTGAATTGCTGATGACGTATGGTGCATCAAAGTGGGATATATTTTTTAAAATAAAAGTGCCATGCGCATTGCCGTACTTTTTCTCGGCTATAAAAATGGCGATCCCAATGAGTATCATAGGCGCAGCTATAGGAGAATGGCTGGGAGCGCAGAGCGGACTGGGATACTTTTCACGCCGTATGATGACGCAGCTTGACGGGGCAGGCGTATTTGCGCCTATAGTGCTGCTTTCGGCAGCAGCTATGCTTGCGGCCGGTCTTATCGGTATTGCGGAGCGCAGAATAGTTAAATGGCGCGGTGAGTTATAAAATGCTGCCGCACAGAATTCAAAAAGGAGATATAAAATGAAAAAATTTTTGATATTTTTATTGATTGCGGTAATGTCGCTGTCGTCTTTTGCGGCCTGCAGCGGGGATGCTTCTGACGGAGGTGCAGATGGATTAAAAGAAGTAGATGTGGTGCTCGATTGGTATCCGAACGCACTTCATGCATTCCTGTATGTGGCTATCGATAAGGGATATTATGAAGAAGAAGGGCTTAAGGTAAATATTAGATTTCCGTCCAATGCCAACGATGCAATCTCGATGGTGGCTGCGGGCAAGGCAGATATAGGGCTTTATTATCAGCAGGACGTAATTCAGGCGCGGGCTAATCAGGGAGTGCCGGTAAAATCGATCGGAGCTGTGGTACAGGGTCCTCTCAATATCGTGCTGTCACTTAAAGATCAGAATATAAATTCACCTGATGATCTTGTGGGAAAGACTGTCGGTTATGCGGGAACTGAGCTTTCGGAAGCGATCGTGCGCAGTATTATGGAAAATGCAGGTGCGGATTATAGCGATGTGACGATGGTAGATGTGGGATTTGACCTTATGAGTTCAATGACGACAGGCAATGTAAATGCGACGATCGGATGCCTTGTAAATCACGAGGTACCGCAGATGGAAGAAGAGGGTTTTGAAGTAAACTGGTTTGATTTTGACGATTACGGGGTTCCGACATATTATGAGGGCGTTTTTCTTGCGAGCGATGATGCGGCATCAGGCGATATTGAAATGCTAAGCGGTTTCCTGCGTGCGTCGGCAAAGGGATTTTCCGATATGAAAGACGATCCGGAAGAAGCGCTTTCTATACTTCTTGACAATCAGAATGAAGAAAACTTTCCACTCTCGGAGACTGTTGAGAGGAAGAGTATGGCAACACTGCTGCCAATGATGGAAACAGATGAAGTTTCTTTCCTTACACAGTCGGATGCATGCTGGCAGGAAAATATCGACTGGATGTTCTCACAGGGACTTATCAATGAAAAACCCGCGCTTGACGATGTGAGAGTAAATATAGAGTTTTAAAGTTTTTATGTCTTATAGTACTTAAAATTTTTGACATATTTAGAATACAAAAAAGTGTCTTATTTTAGTCGGATTAAAGATAAAAGGCACTTTTTTTATTCGCTTGAACTTTGAATTATCTTTTACAGAGCAAAATTAGATTTTAGGATATTTTACGTTATTTTTGACGTAAAAAAATAATTTGGCGGTTGCATACAGGATGCGGGGGGACTTGCAATAAATGCAGGAATTGCTTATAATACCAAGAAAGCGGCTTAATGCAAAATATGTCGCAAGAGTAAATTACGGCAATATGTGAGCCAGGCATTTAGGAGACAATTTATAAATATGAAAGAAAAAAAGAAGGAAAAAGGCAGGATAAGAAAATACATAAAACAACTGAAAGAGCAGATGATGAAAAAGCATAACGGTACATTTGTGTTGTATATGGTGCTGCGCACGCTTGTAATTGCCGTGCTTGTCTTATCGTTGGTTGAAAAGCGCTATGAATCGGTGGCAACTTGTGTACTGGTGCTTATTTTGTTTCTTGTACCGAGTTTTCTTGAACGCAAACTTCATTTTGAACTTCCGTCAACGATAGAAAAAATTGTACTTTTGTTTATATACGCGGCAGAAATAATGGGTGAACTCCAGGAGTTCTATCTTAAAGTTTCCTGGTGGGATACGATGCTGCATACGATGAACGGATTTTTGTGTGCAGCCGTCGGATTTGCGCTTGTCGATATTTTAAACAGCAATCCGAATGTAAAGTTGTCACTGAGTCCATTTTATCTCGCGTTTGTATCGTTCTGTTTTTCTATGACTGTAGGCGTTGTATGGGAATTCTTTGAGTTTTCTATGGATTGGTTTTTCCATTTTGATATGCAGAAAGATACTGTCGTAAGTACGATAAGTTCTGTGATGCTTAATCCCGACGGCAGAAATGTGCCTTATGTGATTTCGGGAATAGAAAGCGTCGTGGTAAACGGGCAGGAACTCGGACTTGGAGGGTATCTGGATATAGGACTTATCGATACGATGAAAGATTTGTTTGTAAACTTTATCGGGGCCGTTGTATTCAGTGTCATCGGATATTTTTATGTGAAGAGCCGCGGTAAAAATAAGTTTGCCAGCAGGTTTATACCGGTTGCGGCAGATGATATGTATGAAGATGAATAAATATTGTCAGATAAACAGGGAATAAAAATAAACGAATATTCAGAAAATTTATTTGGCAAAAGATATTTACTGTGGCGGATTAAAGTGGTATAATTATGACAAAATAAGAATAACCGTGTGCAAACGGTAAAACGAAAAAGGAGTGATAGTTATGAAGATGATTACGGCTATAGTAAACGGCAAGGATGCAACCGATGTCGGTCATGCTCTTACTCAAAATGGGTTTATGTTTACAAAAACCATAACGACGGGAGGCTTCCTTAAGGCAAATAACGCAACTCTCCTGATCGGTACGGATGATGATAAGGTAAGCGATGTTATCGAGATTATCCGCAAACACTGCGCAGTAAGAAAGGAAATTGTGCCTGTAATAGGTGATGTAAATTATTCGACATTCAACAGCTGCACTGTGGAAGTACCTGTCGGCGGTGCGACAGTGTTTGTAACGGATGTAGTGAGATTTGAAAAAATGTAGGGAAAAATACCTAAGATAAAAAGCAGGCGTATGCGCAGGAGCAGCCCTTGCTTTTGTTTGTGTTTAAGGGTCAGGAGCGGTGCAGAATGTATAAAGCAGGTGTGATAGTAGAAAGGCTTGGTGCTGTCAATACGGCAAAAGCGGCGGCAATATGGAATGAAGTTGTTGAAGATGGAATTGCATTTCCGCAGCTTGAATGCCTGACGGAAGAAACAGCAGCGGGATTCTTTGCTGAGCAGACATATACGGGTGTGGCAAAAGACTGTGAAACGGGTGAAGTTCTTGGTCTTTACATATTGCATCCTAATAATATCGGACGCTGCGGGCATATTGCAAATGCAAGCTATGCGGTTTCGGGCAGTGTACGCGGACAGGGCATAGGTGAGCTTCTCGTGCGTCATAGCCTTAAAAAAGCGAAAGAATTTGGCTTCGGCATTATGCAGTTCAATGCGGTGGTGGCGTCAAATGAAATGGCGTTGAGACTTTACAATAAAGTGGGTTTTACACAGATTGGCACTATACCGAAAGGCTTTAAGATAAAAGACGGTACATATGAAGATATTGTTCTGCATTATTATGAGCTTTTCTGAGGGGATAAAATTTAGTATATAGAATTATAAGAGGAATAAGAAAATGATACAAGATATATTTCCGCATATTTATCATAACGAATACCGCAATGCATCTCCGTTAAAAGATAGCATAGCGCTGTATTATGAAGGCGATGCTTTGCTTTTGAAAAGAGGAGGCAGAGAAAAAAGTATTGCAGATACATCAGCGTGGCAAGAGGACAGTGTACCTGTATTTCCGAGATTCGGGGATTTGGATGACGTATCTCTCTATGAAAATGCTGTATATTTGTTTACGATAGATGACGAGGAGTTTTTTCTAGTGGACGAAATTAAAACTGTACCGCTCGGATTTACGATGGAAAAAATCGCTTCTCTGCTGAACAAAGATGACCATTGCCCGCAGTTTGCGGCTGTTACGGGCAGACAGCTTTACGACTGGTATAAAGACAGAAAGTACTGCGGCAGATGCGGAAAACCTCTGAAAAAAGACATTAAAGAGAGGATGCTTTACTGCGAATGCGGTCAGATAGAATATCCGAAAATATCGCCGGCAGTGATAGTGGCTGTTCTCAACGGCGATAAGATCCTGCTTTCGAAATATGCGGGAAGAAACTACACAAGATACGGACTTACAGCGGGTTTCTGCGAGATAGGAGAGTCTGTGGAAGATACTGTGCGCCGTGAAGTTATGGAAGAAGTCGGTCTGCGTGTTAAGAATATACGCTTCTATAAAAGCCAGCCATGGTCGTTTTCAAACAGCGTACTGATCGGATTTTTTTGCGATCTGGACGGAGCGGATGAAATTACGGTAGATACGAGCGAACTTTCCGAAGCGGTGTGGGTAAAGCGCAGTGATGTTCCGGCGGAAAGCCGCGGCGGTAACAGTCTGACCGAAGAAATGATGCTGCTTTTCAGAGCCGGCAAGGAAATATAGATTGAAAAGTACATTTTATTTTTAAGCCATACTTTATATATTACACATTAAATATATTTTCGTGTTTTTGGCCTATTTATAAGTACTTTCGATTTCCGCTATACGTTTGTAATATAAATCATTTTCCGGAACGGGGATGCCATGCTTGGCAGCGAGTTTTCTGACCGTGCCGGCGAACAGTTCGACTTCGGATCTTCGTTTTGCTTTGAAGTCCTGGTGCATAGAAGGATAGCTGCCGGCATCAAGGTTATTGAAGAGATTGAGTGACGCTTCAAGGTCTTCTTCTGTTACATTTGTACCTTCGGCTTCGGAAAGGACTATTACTTCACGCATAGCGCGCTCAAGCGATGCACGTTTTTCGGAAGAACTCATAATGCCTCCGTACGGACTGTCATATATCATACATGACTGATTTATGCCGACATTTATCATAAATTTTTTCCACATAGCATGCATTATGTCGTCTTCAATGGTATGCGGGAGATTTATTTTTGTAAGAAATGCATCGACCGCTCCAAGTGCAGGGCGCATTTCCTGGCTTGTAATGCCGATTTGCAGGAGTCCTTTGTTAACATAATTGAGATCAGTACCGCTGCGCATAGCGTCCATACCTATGGCAACGCAAGGTATTATTGCGGCATCGGGATAGCGCCTGCCGATAATTTCTTCGGAAGTAATTCCGTTCATTACCGATATAATTACAGTATTTTCTCCGATGAGATTTTTCATAACATCGAGTGCAGAGTCAAGTGAATTGTATTTGACAGCTATAATCAAGAGGTCCACGGGCTTTGCATTATGGCAGTCAATTAAATTAAAATCAATTTCCTTGCCGTTTACTGTGTATTTGTCATTTTTATGGCGTTGATAGCGTTCCCGGTCCATTGCAAAGAAAATATTGTCTCTTCCTATTGAATTTTGAATATGTTCGCCGTACATTAGTCCGAGAGCGCCGAGACCGACAATGCCCACTGTATTTATTTCCATAAAAGTATCTCGCTTAATGTCTAGTTTTGAATTTTTGATATTGCAGTGTCGTATTTAATCAGTTGCAACTATTATACCATAAAATAAGGAGTCCGGAAATTCCTTTTGTTTCGGCAGCAGTAAAATATAGAAAATAAATACATAAACATAAGAGGAATAAAAACTGCCTTCTGATTACAGTTATGCAATCAAAAGGCAGTTTTTGTCATAAATCAAGCTTTAAAAATTTGCACATTGTATCATTATTTTATAACACGCACTTTTATAATGCCGTCATTTTTTGCAAGCTGTGCACTTATTTCAGTTTCATCGACGATAGCGTCCGTGTCGACCATTGTGTAGGCGTAGTCATTGCGGCTCTGATTTACCATATTGGCAATGTTTATTTTCATGTCTGCAAGCATTCCAGTGATGTCACCGAGTATGCCGGGAACATTTTTGTTGAGAATACAGATACGCGAATGTCCGTTGCCGGGAACGAATTTGCCGAGTGAGCAGGCAGGGAAGTTCACAGAGTTCTCAATGTTTCCGTTTTCAAGGTAATTTTTGAGCTCTTCTACTGCGAGAATTGCACAGTTGTCCTCTGCTTCACCTGTTGAAGCTCCGAGATGAGGAATATATGTGATATTTTCGTGTCCGACAATTTTGTCGTTAGGAAAGTCGGTTATATATTTTGAAAGTTTGCCGCTGTCGAGCGCTTCCAGCACGGCATCCTCATCAACGAGCTTGTCGCGCGAGAAGTTGAGAAGTATTGCACCTTTCTTCATTCTTGAGATAACATCTGCGTTTATCATATGATTTGTCTGCGGTGATGCGGGTACGTGGATGGTTACATAATCACAGTCGCCGATCACCGAATCGAGGTCTGTAGTAAACGGAACAGTGCTTGACATATCGTGGGCCGCGCGGACAGTCATAAACGGAGCATAGCCGATTACATCCATACCGAGGGCTTCACAGGCGTTGCATACAAGCACGCCGATAGCGCCAAGACCTATAACGCAGATTTTCTTACCGCTGATTTCGTGGCCGGCAAACTGACCTTTGCCTTTTTCAACAGCCTTGGCGATACCCATTTTGCCGGCGCCGCCTTTTGTTGCGAGCTTGTGCACCCAGTGCATACCGTCATAAAGGTTGCGTGCCTCTGCAAGCATAGCGGTAAGAACGAGTTCTTTAACTGCATTTGCGTTTGCACCCGGTGCGTTGAATACGACAATGCCCTCCTCGGCACAGCGGTCGAGAGGAATATTGTTTACACCTGCGCCTGCACGTGCAATGGCAAGAAGCTCACTTGAAAACTGCATTTCGAGCATATCCTGACTGCGCACGAGAATACCGCAGGCCGAATCAATATCATCGGTAAGCGCATATTTATCTCCTAAATTTTTAAGACCCTTAGGTGAAATTTTGTTTAATGTTGCTATCTTATACATAGTTAAACCTGCCTTCTGTAAGTGAATGTTTTTATCTCTATAAAAACTTATTATATCACTTTACTGGAGCAGGGTAAAGTGGTATAATTATATCTATTATTTTAAAAATTTAAAAAGATAAAAGGCGATACTTCGGAGGTATGTTATGACAAACAGAGTGTATAATTTTTCCGCCGGTCCGTCGATGCTTCCGCTTGAAGTGATAGAGGACGCGGCAAAGAATCTTGCAGATTACAATGGCTGCGGACAGTCCGTAATGGAGATGTCGCACCGCTCAAAAGAATTTGAGAAAATTATAAACGATGCGGAGGCAAATCTGCGCGATATTATGAATATTCCTGATAACTATAAAGTACTCTTTCTTCAAGGGGGAGGAACATTGCAGTTTGCAATGGTGCCCCTCAATCTTATGACGGGAAGCGGCAAAGCAGATTATATAGTTACAGGCACTTGGGCGAAAAAGGCGGCGGCCGAGGCAAAGAAATTCGGCGATGCCAAGGTCATTGCAAGCTCCGAAGAAAGCACATTCTCATATATTCCGCGTGTAAATAGGGGAGATATAAGGCCTGACGCAGATTATGTATATATCACGACCAACAACACTATTTACGGTACGCATTTTTGTACACGCGCACTTCCCGATACGGGAGATATTCCGCTTGTTGCCGATATGAGTTCATGCATTCTTTCCGAACCTGTCGATGTAAGCAAGTACGGTCTTATTTTTGCGGGTGCACAGAAGAATGTGGCTCCGGCAGGCGTTACTATCGTAATTGTAAGAGAAGATTTGCTCGGAAAAGCAGCGGCAAATGTGCCGACTTACCTCGACTATAAAATTCACGCGGATAACGGCTCGATGTATAACACCCCGCCTTGTTTTGCAATTTATATTGCAGGTGAAGTATTCAAGAAGATAAAGGCCGACGGCGGTATTGCGGCAATGAACAAGAAGGATATCGAGAAGGCTGAAAAGCTGTATAATTATATTGATTCCAGCGGATTTTACAAATGTCCGGTAGAAAACAAGGAAGACCGCTCATTGATGAACGTCGTATTTGTTACGGGCAATGCAGACCTCGATAAAAAGTTTGTCGCAGAAGCAAAAGCGGAAGGACTTGTGAACCTCGGCGGACATCGTTCTATAGGGGGTATGAGAGCCTCCATATATAACGCAATGCCTATGGAGGGAGTAGACAGGCTGCTTGAATTTATGAAAAAATTTGCGGCCGAAAATAAGTAGATACACACAATTTTCACACAAGAAAGGGCTTTCCGTGATATCATAAAATGATGGAAAGCCTTTTATAAAATCGGGCAGACTGCTGGCGGCTGATTCGGCAATAAAACCGTAAAAAAATAATAAGCAGCAGATAAAAACAGTAAATAAGCAAAGAAAGGAACCGCATATGAAATATTTTGTACTCGTGCCGGACGGCGCGGGAGATTATCCGATAGAAAAGCTCGGCGGAAAGACTGTACTTGAAGCCGCTGATATGAAAAATATAAATACACTGGCATCAAAAAGCCGCATAGGAACGGTAAAGACAATTCCGGACGGAGTGGCGCCGGGGAGCGATGCCGCAAATCTTTCCGTAATGGGATATGATCCGCGCATATACCTTACAGGCAGATCGCCGCTGGAGGCTGTGAGTATCGGCATCGATATGTCTGATACGGATGTTGCTTTAAGAACCAATGTTATCACGCTTGAGGGCGAGGGCGCGTATGAAGACCTCATCATTAAAGATCACAGCTCCGGTGATATTTCGACGGAAGAAGCAGACCGGCTTATTCAGGCTGTTAACGAAGCATTTGCCGATGAAAATATCAAATTTTATACGGGTGTAAGCTACAGACATTGTCTTATAGTACATAACGGAAGCACTGAATATAAACTCACTCCGCCGCACGATGTGCTGGGAAAGAGGGTAGGCGATAATCTGCCTCAGGGCGAAGGGGTGCAATTCATCACAGATATGATGAAAAAAAGCTATGAAATATTAAATAATCATCCTGTCAATATTGCAAGGCGCGAAAAAGGACTCAATCCGGCTAATGCCATCTGGATTTGGGGACAGGGCAAAAAGCCGAGACTTTCTTCGTTTAGTGCAAAATACCATCTGGACGGCTCGGTAATTTCGGCAGTTGATCTTATCAAAGGCATAGGTCTGTGCGCAGGACTTGATTCTATAGATGTGCCTGGAGCAACCGCAACGCTTCACACAAATTATGAAGGCAAGGCCGACGCTGCAATAGAAGAATTCAGGAAAGGCAAACAGTTTGTGTATATGCACCTTGAAGGGCCGGATGAATGCGGGCATCAGGGAGATACAGAAGATAAGCTCGAAAGCTTAAGGCTAATAGACGAGCGGATTTTTGCGCCTGTGTATGATTACCTTAAGTCGTGCGGAGATGATTTCAGAATACTCATAGTGCCGGATCACAGGACTCCGATTGCGCTCAGGACGCATTCTTCCGAGCCGGTACCGTTCGTGCTCTATGACAGCAGATATGAAGAGCCTGTGGATACGGCGAAGCAGTTTAACGAAAAGGCAGGAGAAGAAAGCGGTATGCATTTCTTAAGCGGATTTGAAATGGCAGACTTCTTCTTTACGGATAAATAGTATAATAATTTTAAAAGCAGTTTGGAGACATTTCGGTTATATAAAACAGAAAACAGTACAATGATAATAAAATTAGAGATAATACAGGAATATGAACGGCATTAAGGATGGATTATGATTAAAAAACTTGCAGCAGTAATTGCGGTAATTATAGGAATAACGGGAATAGGCACCATTTTTGCGCCGATAGACGCATTTGCCGCGCCCGCGCCCGAAATTATAGCAGAAGCGGGAATACTCATAGACGGAACAACCGGTCAGGTACTTTATACGAAAAATGAAAACGCTACGCTTGAACCTGCAAGCACAACAAAGATGATAACATGTCTGCTTGCGCTGGAAAATCTTGATATGAACACCGTATTGACAATAGATGCGGAAACGCCGTTTACCGAAGGCAGCAGAATATATCTGCTTGAAGGTGAACAGATAACAGTAGAAAATCTGCTCTATGCGCTTATGCTCGAATCTGCAAATGATGCTGCGGTAGCGCTTGCAAAAGCCATTTCGGGAAGCACGGAAGCCTTTGCGGTGAAGATGAACGAAAGAGCGAAGGAGCTGGGAGCGACAAGCACAAATTTCATAAATCCAAACGGACTTCATCTGGAAGGACATCTTTCTACAGTTTATGATCTGGCGATGATTGCGAAAGGATGCATGGAAAACGAGACGTTCAGAATGCTGTGTAGTACATATTATCATTACATACCTGCAACAAATATGCAGGACGAACGGCATATGTATAATACGAATAGGCTTCTTTATGATGAAAAAACGTTAGTGCCCGTAAACGGAGTAAATGTACCGGCAAAATATGAAGGCACAATAGGCATAAAGACCGGCTACACATCTCATGCGGGCGGTTGTCTTGTGTCGGGAGCCGAAAGGGACGGAACTTTTCTGATAGCTGTGGTTATGAATTCGACAGATGCGGGACGTTTTGGCGACAGCATAGCGCTTCTTGACTATGGATTTGCCGGGTATCATACTGTAAAAGCTGCGGATATTACAGATGATATGGGAAAAACTCAGGTAAAGCGTGGAGCCGTTTCGGAAGTAGGACTCGAACTTGCCGACAGCGCATACGTTACGCTGCCGATAGAAGCTTCAAGCTCGGTGCTGAGTACAAAAATTGTTCTTAATGAGGAAATAAAAGCGCCGATTAAAAAAGGAGATGAACTCGGCCGTCTGGAAATATATGAGGGCGAAAGTAATTTAATGACGACAGTTCCCATTCTTGCAAGCGCAGAAGTGGGAGAAGGCACGGTACTTTCGGTATTCGGCATCGAAAATCGTACAGCATATATCATATATGCTGTAGCGGGCGTAATTATTGCACTTATGCTGATACTGACTATATCGTATATAGTGCTCAAACGGCGTCAGATAAGGAGAAGACGCGAAAGACGCGCCAAGAGGGCTATGGAAATAGCTATGAAGCGTCTCGAAAGAGAAAAGGATATAACGAAGCGTGACTGGCGTTTTTGATGAAAAGCCTAGGGCTGATGTACGCGCTATGAATGTATATGGATTTCGGAGATAATAAGAAATGTTTGACATCGAAGAAAATCTGAAAAAACTCCCGGATACACCGGGAGTTTATCTTCACAAGGACAAACTGGGACAGGTAATATATGTGGGAAAGGCGATTTCCCTTAAAAACCGTGTGCGCCAGTATTTTAGGCTGTCCAAAACAGCTGATCCGAAACTGCGGGCGCTGGCGGCAAATATTGAGGAATTTGAGTATATAAACTGCGCTACGGAAATGGAAGCACTCATACTTGAATGTAATCTTATCAAGAAATATATGCCGAAGTACAATGTACTTCTGCGCGATGACAAGACATATCCGTACATAAAAATAACGATGAATGAAGATTATCCGCGCGTGGTTAAAACACGTCTTGTGGATAATGACGGCGGCAAATATTTCGGACCTTACAGCGATGCAGGTGCGGTAAACGAAATAGTCGATATGGTCAACGACATATATTCGCTCAAACGCTGCTCTGCAAGGTCGTTTCCGGCAGGTGCAAAACCGTGTCTGAATTATCATATAGAAAAGTGCGGAGGAGTTTGTACAGGGCAGATAAAGAGAGAAGAATACAAAGATAAGATAAATAAGATAGTCGAGTTTTTAAACGGAAGAAATAAACCGATGCTTGATATGCTTACGGGTAAAATGAACGAAGCAGCAGAAAATCTTGATTTTGAAAGTGCGGCAAAATACCGTGATAAGATAACTGCCGTAAAAGCTATATCGGAGATGCAGAGGGTTGTAATACTCGGAGCGGGAGATATGGATATGGTGCTGGTGCTTCGCGGTACAGGTAAGCTTTATGCGGTAGTTTTCTTTATTAGGGGTGGAAAACTTTCCGGCAGAGAGAGCTTCCTTATGCAAGCAGATGAAAGCGAGAAAAATGAAGATATTGCGGCTCAGTTTATAAAGCAGTATTACAGTGATATAGGAAGTGTGCCGCACGAAATACTGGTAGAAGCGGAGATGCCGGAGAAAGAACTGATACAGGAATATCTGTCGAGTATTGCGGGACGTTCTGTTAAAATTACAGTACCGAAAAAAGGTGACAAGAAAGCGCTTCTCGATCTGGCCAGGCGCGACGTAAGTGAGATGGCAAAGACAATAGACGAAAGAGCCCGTGCTGCGCGTGAGCGAAGTGAAAACCTTGCCTCGGAAATTGCAAAGGCACTCATTGAAATCGGATATGAAGTACCCGCTCACGGCGCGCGTGGATACCGCATAGAAGCTTACGATATTTCTAATACGAACGGCGTTGATTCTGTCGGTGCGATGGTCGTGTTTGAGGGTGCAAAGCCTGTAAAGAAAGACTACAGGCGCTTTAAAATAAAGACAATAGAAGGTCCGAATGATTATGCCAGCTTGCAGGAAGTCATATACAGGCGCTTCCGCAGAGCTGAACAGGGCGATGCGGGATTTTCGCATCTTCCCGATTTTCTCTTTATGGACGGCGGTCAGGGACAGGTGACGGCAGTGCAGCAGATACTTAAAGCTATGAAAATAGATGTGCCTGTAGTCGGAATGGCAAAAGATGATCACCACAGGACACGGGCTCTTGTATCGGGCGATGGACGAGAGGCTGTGCTTGCGGAAAGACCGCTTCTTTTTAAGTATGTAGGTACGGTACAGGAAGAAGTGCATAGATTTGCCATAGAGTATCACCGCGGTATAAGAAATAAAAAAATGCTCACATCCGTGCTCGATGAAATAGAAGGAATAGGACCTGCCAAGCGAAACGCGCTCCTTTCACACTTCGGTAGTGTGGAGGCGATAAAAAAAGCATCGGTAGAAGAACTTGAAGAAGTAAACGGCATAACCAAAGCAAATGCAGGAAAAATAAGAGAATATTTTAATTGATAAAAGTCAACGATAATGATATAATGTTGGCGGTAAATAAGTTTTTATTTTAATTTGGAGGGAAAACAACATGACAGATAAAGAAAAGTGCGGATGCCACGATCACGACTGCGATTGTCAGCACGACCACGATGAAGAAGCTGATTTTATAACTCTTGAATTTGATGATGGCGAAGAGGTTGAATGCGAAGTTATAGGAGTATTCGACTTTGAAGGCAAGGATTATATTGCGCTTATGGCAGAAGAGGATGACGAAAGCGTCCTTTACATCTATGGATATAAAGAAGTCGGAGACGACGAATTTGAGCTTGTTGATATCGAAGATGACGACGAGTACGAAAGAGCCCTTGCAGAGTTTGACAAGCTCGTTGCAGAGGAGGCATAGATACCGAAAAGGTATAGATCCTGAAAAATAAGGGCCGCATTTGCGGTCCTTTATCAATTTTACTGTTTATGCGGTATCGAAGATATGGCGCACAGGTCAGCGGTTTGTTTTTGAATGTATAACAGAACTGATACCGAGAATTCCGCAGCCGACCAGAATCGTGATGTAGTACGATTTAACGCCGTTGTGCATTATACCGAAAAGTGCTGCCGCCGCAAGAAACAGGAATAAAATTCCCATAAAGAGTTTCTTTTTATCATACATAGAACAAACCTCCGAAATTTAAATTAGGCAATTAATTAAAGCAATTTTAGTTTATTTATTAAAGTATACCATAAATACCCGCTGTGCGGAAAGGAAAATAAAAATGAAAAAATACGATATTATAATTATCGGCGCCGGAGCGTCGGGAGTATTTCTTGCTTACGAACTTACGAAGATTAAAAATAATGCTGCGGTGCTTATGATAGATAAAGGTGAGAGCCTTGAAAAAAGAGTATGTCCGATAAAGACAGGAAAAGTACACAGCTGTGTGAAATGTTCACCATGCCACATTATGAACGGATATGGCGGTGCGGGAACACTTTCGGACGGAAAGTACAACATAACGACAAACTTCGGCGGAGATCTGCATAAATATGTCGGAACTGATGAAGCAATAGCTCTTATGGAGTATGTTGACGAAGTTTTATGTAGTATGGGAGGTGCCGATGCAAAGCTTTATTCTACAGGGAGTTCCGACCTTAAGACAAGAGCGCTCAGAAATAATCTGCATTTGCTTGACGCCAAGGTGAGACATCTCGGAACAGACAGAAATATACAGATACTCGGAAAGATTTTTGACTACACAAGAGAAAGAGTAGATATGATGTTCAGGACAGGCGTGAGCGATGTTACGCAGAATGACGACGGAACATTTACGGTAATTACCGAAAGCGGAGAAGAATTCACATGCGGTGACCTCGTACTGGCAACGGGGCGTTCGGGCTCAAAATGGATAGCCGAAACTTGCCGCAAATTCGGCATCGATCAGAAATCAAACAGAGTTGATATAGGAGTAAGAGTCGAGCTGCCGGCGGAAGTTTTTAAGCATATTACGGATGAAGTATACGAGAGTAAAATCGTGTATAAGACCGATAAATATAATGATATGGTGCGTACATTCTGTATGAATCCTTATGGCGAGGTAGTAGCGGAAAATACAAACGGTATCGTGACTGTAAACGGACACAGCTATGCAGATCCGGCGCTGCGTACTGAGAATACGAATTTCGCACTGCTGGTATCCAATACCTTTACGGAGCCTTTTAAGAACAGTAACGAATATGGTGAGTCAATAGCGCGTCTTTCGAATATGCTCGGCGGCGGTGTGCTGCTGCAGCGTTTCGGAGATCTCGTAAAAGGCAGAAGAAGCAGTGAAAGGCGTATGGAAAAGTGCTTTACAAGACCGACGCTGAAAGCGACACCCGGAGATCTTTCGCTTGTGATACCTAAACGTCAGCTTGATGATATTATTGAAATGATATACGCGCTTGATAAGATTGCACCGGGAACGGCAAACGAAGACACGCTTCTTTACGGAGTAGAGGTTAAGTTCTATAATTCAAAAGTAGAAGTTGACGGTAATCTCGAAACAAAGGTAAAAGGTTTGTACGCGCTCGGCGATGGTTCAGGCGTGACTCATTCTCTTTCGCAGGCGTCTGCAAGCGGTGTGCATGTGGCAAGAATTCTTGCGGAAAAATACAAGTAAATTTATAACGGAGTGCATATGAAACGATTAGCAATAGGAATACTCGCACATGTGGACTCAGGTAAGACGACCCTTTCCGAGGGTCTTCTTTATACTGCCGGAGAAATAAAGAAGCTCGGCAGAGTTGACCACGGGAGTGCATTCCTCGACACAAATGAAATAGAAAAAGAGCGCGGCATAACGATTTTTTCCAAACAGGCCGTAATCGGGCTTGCGGATGCGGAAATTACTCTGCTTGACACACCAGGACACGTTGATTTTTCTGCGGAAATGGAGAGAACTCTGCCGGTCCTTGATTACGCCGTGCTTGTTATAAGCGGTGCGGACGGTGTGCAGAGTCATACGGAGACTCTGTGGCGCCTGCTTTCTCATTACAATGTGCCGGTTTTTGTGTTTGTAAATAAAATGGATCTCGGAGTTAAAAGTAAAGAAGAGATTATGGCAGAGCTTACAGAGAGATTTGGCGACGGATGTCTGGATTTTTCGGCTGCGGACGAACTGTTTTTTGAAGAGGCGGCAATGCTGGGGCAGGAACTGATGGACGAATATTTACAAACGGGCGCTATATGCACAGAGTCACTTAGGAGGGCGATATCCGCGCGTGAAGTATTTCCATGTTTTTTTGGGTCCGCACTTAAAATGGAAGGTGTGGCAGAGTTTCTGGAGGCGCTTGACAAATATACGCTTGATTTAAACGGAGATATGGCGGCGGAAGCTTTGGCAGAGAGCGGTGATTTCGGTGCGCACGTTTTCAAAATTTCTGAGGATGAGCGCGGTCAAAGACTGACGCATATGAAAATAACGCACGGTAGTCTTAAAGTAAAGGATTTCATCGAACATGGCGGACAGGAACAAAAAATAAACGATATACGTATATATTCGGGCGTTAAGTACAAGAGTGTGCCCGAAGTCTTTGCGGGAAATGTATGTGCAGTTCCGGGACTTTCCGGCACTTTTCCGGGTGAAGGCTTCGGCAGTGAGCCTGATGCGGGAGAACTTGTATCGGAGCCGGTATTTACATATTCCGTTATATTGCCGGAAGGAGTCGATACGCTTTCGGCGCTTGCAGTATGCCGCAGGCTTGAAGAGGAAGAGACGAAAATGAATGTGCTCTGGAATGAAAAGCTTCAGACCATAAATGTGCAGGTAATGGGAGAAGTGCAGCTTGAAGTACTGAAACGCATACTTGAGGACCGCTTTGGGCTTAGAGCGGAGTTTGGAAACGGCAGTATTATATATATGGAAACAATAGCGGAGCCGGTAATCGGAGTAGGACATTACGAACCTCTCAGACATTATGCGGAGGTACATCTTTTGCTTGAACCGGGTGCGCGCGGAAGCGGCATTGTCACAGTGAGCGGCGTCAGCGAAGATGTTTTTGAAAAGAACTGGCAGAAACTTGTACTCGGACATATTGCGGAAAAAGCACATATCGGAGTTTTGACCGGGTCACCTATTACTGATATAAAAATCACGCTTGTCGCGGGCAGAGGCAGTAAAAAGCATACAGAAGGCGGTGATTTCAGACAGGCGACATACAGAGCATTGAGACAAGGGCTTATGAACGCCGAAAATATCCTTCTTGAGCCGTGGTATGATTTTGTACTGGAAGTTCCGCTTGATACGGTAGGACGGGCTATGACGGACCTGCAGCAGATGGGAGCAAAGTTTGCAGTGCCGGAGACGAAGGGAGAAATGTCCGTAATTACCGGACAAGCCCCTGTTGCGCAAATACGAGATTATCATAAGAGCATAGTTTCGTACACACACGGACGCGGACGGCTAAACTGTACTTACAGCGGCTATGAGCCTTGTGTAAATGCAGAGGAAGTCATATCTGAAATAGGTTATGACCCTGAACTTGATATTGAGAATTCACCGGATTCCGTGTTCTGCTATCACGGTGCCGGGCAGCTTGTAAAATGGTATGAAGTGTACAGTCATATGCAGATACCGATGATGAGTTTTGGTACAGAAGCCGAGCAGGAGCGGCTTGAAGCCGCGGCGAGAGAAGCCGAGAGGCGAAGCAGCGAGACGCAAAGCGGCAGAGAATATGCGGACGAGGATGAGTTGCGCCGCATATTTGAAAGGACATACGGCAAGATAAAAGAAACTCGGCTTGAACGTCCCGCTATGAGGCGCACAGTACCGGAAGCTAAGTACCGTGGCAGGGAAAAGCCTGCGGGCAGCGGACCGCTGTATCTGCTCATAGACGGCTATAATATAATTTTTGCGTGGGATGATCTTAAAAAAACGGCAGAAGAAAGTCTTGATCTTGCGCGGACAAGACTAATAGATCGTATCGGCAATTATCAGGCATATAAGCAGATAAATGTGATAATCGTTTTTGACGCATACCGTGTGAAAGATGCGGTGCGCAAGATAGAAAAAGTTCACGGGCTGACTGTAGTATATACAAAGGAGGCTGAGACAGCGGATCAGTATATAGAGAAGACAAGCAAAGTACTGAGCAAAGATTACAGAGTGCGTGTAGCTACTTCTGATAACTTGGAGCAAGTAATAATACTCGGACACGGTGCAAACAGGGTGTCGGCACCGGAGTTCCTCGAAGAAGTACGGGCTGCGGAGAAAGAGATGCAGCAGTATTTGAAATAAATCAAAGGCTACTGTGTTTTGATTTATGTTGACAAGAATGTTTTGTATTTTGAAGCAGCAAGGACGTCATATACTTGTTTGCCTTATGTTCAAGACAGTCATCGAGCGGTGCAAGTACACCGCTTTTTTGGTGCAGGCAGAAGGATACGGAGGTGCCGTATTTGCGTATGAGTGCTTTTGAAAGAAGATAATCGCATATTTCGGGATTTTTAGGCAGCAGCGGCCCGTGGAGGTAGGTACCGATTATATTTTTGTATATGACGCCCTCGTATGCGCATACAGATTTATCGCTGCTTGTGTTTTGTCCGTACACCTTGTCATTGTTGCCGAAGCCCGATAAGACCTTGCCCAGAGCAGTATGTTCCCCTATGAAAGTGCGTCCACCGTGATTTTCAAAACCGACTATCGGGTCTTTGAAGAGCGGGTTTTCGAGTATAATGTTGCCAACGAGTCGTTTCGGCTGCCATTCTGTATATATGTCGAGTATACCGAGACCTTCTATAAATTTATCTGCTGTTTTGTAGTATTGACCGAGAAGTTGGTAGCCGCCGCAGAGTGCGAGCACAGTGCCTCCGTCTTCGGCATAGCTGCGGAAATCCCTGCGGAGCTCTCGAAGGTACGTACATACAAGTTCCTGCTCACGGTCAGAGCCTCCTCCGAGCAGTACGATGTCGGACTTTGTGAAGTCGGGTTTTTCACCTGCAAGTACCTGTACTGTCTGTACTTCGATACCGCGCCATTCGAGGCGCTTTTTCATACAGATAATGTTTCCGCGGTCACCGTAAAGATTGAGAAGATCGGGATAAAGGTGCATTATATTTATTTTCATATCTATGCCTCCTTGGTAACAATTTCACGAAAAAAACGCTTAATGCGCATTATACGTTTTCGGCGGTACCTCATATTGGAGATATCTTTGCCGGAATGTCTGCATTTTGTACAGCTGATTTTGCTATATGACTGCGGCGGGGACTTTTCGCATTCCGGGGCTTGCCCGCAGTTTGTTTTACCACTGTTTTGAGTGTCCTGCATATCGCTAAGCAATTTGTATGTTTTATAAAGCCCGGAGTAGTTTACAACTATGTAGATGTTTTGGGATGCATGCACAGCGAGGTCTTTTACGGTTTCACCTATGTCAGATGTAAAACGGCATGAAATGTTTTCGTATTTT
>JAAWDW010000146.1 GCA_022793975.1 Bacillota bacterium | reverse complement strand
GGAGATACAGTTATATGAGGAGGAGAGAGGTATGAAGAATTTTATACCCGATAATGTGAGCGAACATACAAATGTGTATGATGTGCTCAAAGAAAGAGGCTTTATAGAACAGACGACTGATGATGAGGCGATACGTGAACTTCTCGGTAAAGAAAAGATAAAATTTTACATAGGATTCGATCCTACCGCCGACTGTCTTCATGTTGGGCATTTTATGCAGGTTATCATTATGATGTATATGCAGAAGTACGGACATACTCCCGTTGTACTGCTTGGAGGCGGTACGGGAATGGTAGGAGATCCGTCAGGCAGAACGGATATGCGTCAGATGATGACGGTAGAAACAATTGATGAAAACTGCAATCAGTTTAAAAAACTCTTTGACCGTTTTATCGAATTTGACGATGAATGGAAATATGAAGGAAACGGTGGGGTGTATGCTCCCGGCAGAGCGAATAAGATACCGGATCCGGGTAAGGCCATAAGTGTAAACAATGCGGAATGGCTTAGACCGATAAATTATGTTGAATTTTTAAGGGAAATAGGACCGCATTTCAGTGTAAATGAAATGCTCAGAGCCGAGTGTTACAAGCAGAGAATGGAAAAGGGACTTTCTTTCCTTGAGTTTAATTATATGCTTATGCAGTCGTATGACTTTATGGTAATGGCGCGTGACTTTGATGTAAAAATGCAGTTCGGAGGCAATGATCAGTGGTCGAATATTCTCGGCGGTGCAAGGCTGACAAAGAGAGCCTGCGGTAAAGATGTTTACGGTATGACATTTGCGCTGCTCACGACATCGGACGGCAAGAAGATGGGAAAGACGCAGAAAGGTGCGCTCTGGCTCAGAGCCGAAAGGACATCGCCTTATGAGTTTTTCCAGTATTGGCGAAATGTAGAAGATGCGGACGTAAATAAGTGCCTGCGTATGCTGACATTCCTTCCTATGGAGGAGGTAAACCGTCTCTCAGCGCTTGAGGGCGCGGAAATAAACAAGGCGAAGGAAATACTTGCATTTGAAGTAACAAAGCTTGTACACGGCGAGGAAGAGGCGCAGAAAGCGCTTGAAGGTGCAAAAGCCGCGTTCGGAGGCGGCGGAAATACAGACAATATGCCTACTACTCAAATGGAGAGAACAAAATTTGCAGGAGAAGGCATAGGTGTTGTAACACTTATAAAAGAGCTTGGACTTGTTCCGAGCAATGGCGAAGGCTTCAGGACTATCGAACAGGGAGGGCTTACCGTAGGCGGAAACAAGGTTACGGATAAAAAACTGACAGTTACGGTCGATATGTTTGAAGATAATAAACTTATTATTCAAAAAGGTAAAAAGACATTCCATGTAGTTGAGCTCATTTAAAAATTATCTTTACTGTTTGGAAACGGGGAGAAGACAGATGGGAAAAATAAAATCTGTACGCGAGCAGGTGTACGAGCATGTGGTACACATGATAAGAACAAACGAACTTGATTACGGCGACAAAATAAATATAGCGGAGCTGCAGGAGCAGCTTGGAGTCAGCAGGCCACCTATAAACGAGGCGCTGATACAGCTTTCGGCAGACGGAATTCTCGATAATGTACCGCGCAAGGGATTTTTCGTAAAGCAGATGACCGATCAGCAAGCACATGAAATATTTGAAATTATTTCTGCACTGGATATATACATTTTGAAAAAAGTGATGATGACTGCGGCAGAAAAGGACATTGATGCGCTGCGTATCATTGTAGGTAGGATTGATGCGGCGATAGAGAAAAAAGATTTTGATGATTATCAAGAACTTCAGGATCATTTTCATCATACATATCTTGAAATGTGCGGAAATCCGATATTGGTTTCGCTTATGGATGATCTGAGACGCCAAGTAATAAGAACAACGGTATTTTCGGATAACACCGAGAGCTTATTTGATTATTTCCGCGAAGCAAACCGCGATCATGAAGAAATCATTGAGAGAATTGAAAAAAAGAATGCAGAAGGGCTTACAAAGCTTATAATGGATCACAACTACAGGAAGCTAAATATATAAAAATACTTGACTTTATTCTCTATAACGGATAAAATGAAGTGTATGTGTGAAGTACCGGATGGTTTTCCGTTCATGGGCTTCAAACTAATAAAATTAGTGGGCCGAAACAGCTCCGGCGGAAACAGCTATCTCTTGTTTTGGGGAATCTGTGTGCAGGAACCGAGTAGGTACAGCCGAAAAAGCTTGAACTTGTTTGCTGAATGTGAAATATCACAACGCAGATATGTGCAAACCTAGTAGGCAGAAAGGAAAAGAAATGAAATCATTTATTGCAAAGCCGCATGAAGTAGAGCGCAAGTGGTATGTGGTAGACGCAGAAGGCAAGACTCTCGGAAGACTTGCATCTGAGGTTGCTTCAATACTTCGCGGTAAGAAAAAACCGACTTACACACCTCACGTTGATTGCGGTGATTATGTAATCGTTATCAATGCCGAGAAGATAGAGGTTACGGGTAAGAAGAGAAAAGAGAAAATTTATAAGAGACATACGGGATATCCGGGCGGTCTCAGAGAAATTACTTTTGAAAAGCTCCAGGCAAAGAAGCCTGAAGAAATCATCAGACACGCTGTAAAAGGTATGATGCCTGACGGAGCACTTGGAAGACAGATGTATAAGAAATTAAAAGTTTACGCAGGTCCGGAGCATAATCATGCTGCTCAGAAGCCTGAAGTATGGAAGTTTTAAGAAAGGGAGGAAATAAGAAATGGCAAAATTACAGTATGCCGCAACAGGCAGAAGAAAATCATCAGTAGCCAGAGTAAGGCTCATCCCGGGAAACGGAAATATTATCGTAAACAAGAAATCTCTTGACGATTATTTCGGGGCAAAGGAAATTGTTAAAAGAGAAGTAAAGAGACCGTTTATGGTGGCGGGATGCGAAGGCAAATTTGATGTAGTGGCAACAGTAAACGGCGGCGGATTCACAGGTCAGGCCGGTGCATTGAGGCACGGTATTTCAAGAGCACTTTGCATAGCTGACAGAGATTTATACAGAGCGGCTCTTAAAGCAGCAGGTTTCCTGACAAGAGATTCAAGAATGAAAGAAAGAAAGAAATACGGACTCAAAAAGGCAAGAAGAGCATCGCAGTTCTCAAAGCGTTAGTTCAAAAGCTTTTACGTATTTCGGAAAATATTTTTGCAGTTCGAAATATAAATGTAAACAGAAGTCCTCGTGTTCCAACCCTTGGAAACGAGGGCTTTTTGTATATGATATTGATGGTTTTGTGAAGAAATTTATACTTGACTGAATATTGTTCTTGCATATATACTTTTATATAATTGAGAAAAGGAGTCAAGGCAGATGGACATAAAAGTAAATATTGCAGAAACAGGTATAGAAAAAGAAGAAATTGATAAACTTAAAACCCGTATAGATGATGAATATAAAAAACTTTGTTCCGGTAAGACTGATTTTACCGATTGGGTAAAATTGCCGTTTGCATATGATGAAAAAGAGATAGAGTCCGTGCTTACCGCAGCAGAAGAGATAAAAGAGAAAAGCGATATTTTGATAGTTATCGGTATAGGAGGCTCGTATTTAGGAACACGTGCCGTAACGGAGGCAGTTGGTGCAAGAGGCTCCATAGGGCTTCCGGCGAAGGAAGCGGATGGAACGCTCGCCTCCTGGATAAAAGACGGAGTTCATTTAATATTTGCCGGCAATAATCTGAGTGCATCATATCACTTGCGTATATTAAGAGAATTATTGGGCAATGATGTATGCCTGTGCGTGGTATCAAAATCGGGAGAAACGACGGAAACAAAAGCAGCATTTGCAATGCTTAAGTCGGCATTGGAAACAAAATACAGTGAAGAAGAAGCAAGGAACCGTATTTATGCAGTTACGGGAAAAGACGGAAACTTGCGTCAGGAAGCGGAAAAAGAAGGCTATACTGTGTTTGATATTGCGGAAAATATCGGTGGCAGGTATTCCGTACTTACACCGGCCGGACTTCTGCCCATATCAGCGGCAGGTCCCGATATAAAAGAGCTTCTTGCCGGGGCTAAAGCGGCAGCGGAAGCTGCGGCTTCGGATCCGTCATTTTTTGATTATGCCGCGGTCCGTTATCTTCTCGGACAGGAGAAGACAACGGAAGTCTTTGAATATTATGAGCCGCAGCTCACATATTTTGTGGAATGGCTGAAACAGTTATTCGGAGAATCCGAAGGTAAAGACGGTAAAGGGGTTTTTCCTGTATCTATGTCAATGAGTACTGATCTTCATTCTATGGGGCAGTTTTTGCAGGAAGGAAGACAATGTTTTTTTGAGACAGTGTTAAATGTTGAGTCTCCTACTCAGGACTTTACAGTTCCGAATTCTGCGGGAACGCCGCTTGCCGGCAGAAGTATGAATTATTTAAATGATTTAGCGATGAATTCGGTGATAAAAGCGCATAGGGACAGCGGAGTGCCTATAGTGAAAATAGATATACCGGAACTTACACCTTATTTCATAGGACAGCTTATTTATTTCTTTGAAATAAACTGTGCTGTATGCTGCGGACTTTTTGGGGTAAATGCATTTGATCAGCCGGGTGTTGAGAATTATAAAAATGAGATGAAGAAAGGATTAAAATAGGGGAATAAAAGGCAAGGGGAAATGAAGAGATTTTTTAAGAAGTTTGACAAGAAGTATTTTTTTAAGCAATTTATTATATTTTTAATAGCTTTTACGGCAGTACTCATTCCTGTGAATGTTGCGCTTGGAAAAATCGGCGGAGTAAGGCTTTTTGCGGGAACAGAAAGCATTATGTCTGAAATGGATTACATTATAGATCCGGATAATCCTTTTTATGATAGTTTTAAAAACAGCGAAAGGGTTAATGTTTTGCTGCTTGGTGTAAACGACGGGCTTACGGATGTGATTATGGTCGGGAGTTATGATCTTAAGAATCAGCGGGTAGATATTATTTCAGTGCCAAGGGACACCTATTATTACCGCGCGCAGTATAAAAGTGCAGCTTGGATGAAGATAAACTCCATATATCATTCGGAAGGAGTTGTTAAAACAGCCGAGGCTGTATCCGATGTGCTGCTGGGAATGCCTATCAATTATTATGTTGTTGTCGATTATGATGCTGTAAGGGCAATAGTGGATGAAATGGGCGGAGTGCCTATTGATATTCCCTTTACGATGAAATATGATGATCCTTATGATAAGCCGCCGCTGCATATATATTTTGAAAAGGGACCGACAGTTCTTTCCGGAGATGATGCAGTAAAGTATCTCAGATACCGAAAAGGATACAAAACCGGAGATATCGGCAGAATAGGAGCACATCAGGAATTTGTAAAATCTGCGTTTAAACAGGCTATCGATCATGGCGTTGTTGACGTTGCTAAAGTGGCTTTTGATGAAATTGAATCGGATATAACGCTGGATATGATTATAAAAATTGCGGGCAAAGCTGTTAATCTTGATTCTGCAAATGTCTACACCTGGATGGCTCCAGGCAGATCGGGAACGGCAAACAGCGCTTCATATTGGTATGTGGATATGGATGAAACGGAAGATATGATAGACAGGATTTATAATTTTGAAGATTATATAGAGACAGAGGCGGACGGTGAAGTACAAGGTGAAGATAACGGTTTAAACAGCGCTTCAGCGGATTTATAAAAGTGTACTTTTTATATTTATACTGCTTTTTTAAAATATATGACTTTTGAAAAAATTGTGCTTTACAATCCGTACGGATATGATATAATTGTAATATAAAAAAGTTAATTTTTTAACAAAGCTATGTAATATTTTTTAAGGGAGGATATTATAATGAAGAAAATAGGCGTACTTGGAACAGGTACAATGGGCGCCGGAATCATCCAGGTTCTCGCACAGAATGGTTACGAAGTAGTACTTAGAGCAAGAAGAGAAACTTCTGTTGAAAAGGGTATCGCAACTGTAAACAAGAATTTAGATAAGCTTGTTGCTAAGGAAAAGATCACTGCTGAAGCCAAGGAAGAAATTATGGGAAGAATCCACGGCTCAACAGATATCAATATCGTTGCTGATGCTGATCTTATCATAGAAGCTGCAACAGAAGAGATGGAATCCAAAAAGGCACTTTTTGCTGAGCTTGATAAGCTCTGCAAGCCGGAAGCTATCATCGCTACAAATACTTCATCATTGTCAATTACTGAGATTGCTTCCGCAACGGAAAGACCTGATAAGGTTATCGGTATGCACTTCTTCAATCCTGTACCTGCAATGAAGCTCGTTGAAATTATCTGCGGTCTTGCTACTTCAGCCGAGACTGAAAAGACTGTTACTGAACTTTCAGTTGCACTTGGAAAGACTCCTGTAAAGGTAGAAGAGGCTCCTGGATTTGTAGTAAACAGAATCCTTATTCCTATGATCAACGAAGGCGTTGGTATCCTTGCTGACGGTGTTGCATCGGCAGAAGGTATTGATCAGGCTATGCAGCTTGGAGCTAACCACCCAATGGGACCTCTCGCACTCGGTGACCTCATCGGACTTGATGTTTGCCTCGCTATCATGGAAACTCTCTACAGAGAATTCGGAGATACAAAGTACAGACCTCATCCACTTCTCAGAAAGATGGTAAGAGCAGGAAAGCTCGGAAGAAAGACAGGAGTAGGCTTCTTCGATTACAGCAAATAAAGATAATGCATAAAGCACCTGCTGTGCAGGGCGAAAAGCTATAATTTTATATGAACAGATAAAGAAACTGCTGCACGGCTGTCTGAAAACAGCCGTGCAGCGGTTTTTTTATATTTTTATTTTTTATGTAGCTTGGTATCGGTATTTTTAAATTGCATAATTTTTAAAATCACAGCGGAATATCCGCATAAATTTCGCTCACTTGCGTCCTGGTTTACAGTTCGTTCAATGTATACGAACGTTATGCTATGGTGAGTATGTTATTAAAAAGTATAATTATTGACAATATGAGCAATAAAATGTATAATAAAAATATGGTAAATAATGTAATTGAAATATTGATAATAACGGCAGTATCACTGCCACTGGGAATTTTTCTGGGATGCGGAGCAGTTTATGTTTTTAACAGATTGCCGGCAAAATGGCTTTGTGATTACGAAGAGGAGCCGTCCGCAGAACTTCTTGATATGAGCGTACAGAGGGTAAAAAGTTTTCCGAATAAAATGGTGTTTTCGGCGTTGTTTGCAGTGTTAGGAATATTTCTCGGTGTGCATGATTATGTGTTTGCTTTTACTGCACTTTTTGAGCTGTGGCTGCTTCTGATGATTGCGATAGCGGATAAAAAATATATGATAATACCCGATCAGTTTGTGATTTTTCTTGTGCTGTTCTCTTTTCCGATGTCGGTGTACAGGGTAAATGTTATTGATATGGTATGGGGCATGTGCCTTGGCGGCGGTGTTATGCTTGTCGCTGCAGCAGCAGGAAAATTTATGGTAAAGCGGGAAGCATTGGGTTTTGGAGACGTGAAGCTAATGGCTGCAGTCGGTCTTACAGCAGGACTTAGCGGAACAGCATTTATACTTGCGTTAAGTTCAATTATTTCATGTGCTGCTTTTGTGTATAAACTTGTGTGTGGAAGGATAAAACGTTATGAGGCATTGCCGCTGGGGCCATATATTGCTTTGGCGACAACAGTGTATATATTTATACAGGGATCCCAACTTGAGCGGACCATTTTAGCTTAAAGGTAATATAAAAGATATTTTAAAAGATTTTATATATAATATAGATGTTATAATATTCAGCAAAAGAAGTATTTCTTATAGAAAGCAAAGTAATTTTGCGGTAATAATAGTGGGGGTTGTGATATTTGGTATGTTTTTTATTTTTTCGGCAATAGATAGGAAAGCGACATTGACAGAGTAGTGCGGTGCGGAGTAAATGCGTTACAAAGAAGACAGCGGGATGCAGAATACAGACAAAAAATTATACATAAACAGGGAGAAAAGCAAGTGATTACAGAAAATCAAAATGTTCTTTTGACAATAGAATATGACGGAACGCACTTTTCGGGCTGGCAGAGGCAGCCCGGAAAGCGGACCGTTCAAGGAGAACTTGAAAGGGCGCTGTCAGAGCTTTGCCGTTCGCAGATAAAACTTAACGGAACAAGCAGAACGGATGCAGGGGTGCATGCTCTCGGACAGCGGGCTTCCTTTACGGCATCTTTTGGAATACCCGTGGAACGTATACCGGCTGCGGCTAACAATATTTTAATGGGGAACAGACTTGCCGGCACAGGGGACGTACGGATTATAAGTGCTGAGACTGTGCCGCCTGAATTTCATGCGCGTTTTTCGGCACGCGGTAAAAAGTATGTTTATCGTATCAGATGTGCGGAAAAACCTGATGTTTTTTTAAGAAATTACAGATATCAAATTACAAAAAAACTCGATATAAACGCTATGCGGGAAGCGGCAATGCACATAGAAGGAACTCATGATTTTAGATGCTTTCAGGCTGCCGGAGGCGAAGAGAAAGAAAGTACAGTAAGGACCATATACAGAATAGATATATGCGAAGAGGGAGAAAATGAGATTGCACTTGAAGTGTGCGGCGACGGCTTTCTTTATAATATGGTAAGGATAATCACGGGTACACTTGTTGAAACGGGACTGGGAAAGAGAAAACCGCATACCCTTGCAGATATAATTGCGGGGCGCAGTCGGCAGAGTGCAGGGCATACCGCGCCGCCTCAGGGGCTTTACCTTGCAGAAGTTTATTATGATTTTTTATAATAACCGTTTGACAAATTTATGATTGAAAGTATATAATAATGTTATTAGGCGTTATGTAGCCGCTTAACAATTATATCACAGAAAAAATCGGGAGGCTTGTCCCGATTTTTTCATTTAGGCTGACTGTCATTTGCCGTTTCTGTCCAGCCATTTGCAGATGTAATATGATACTAAGCCTGCCGCAACAGAAATCATAAAGGCACATATGTAGCCTTCCAACTATATCACCTCCCTTCGTCAGAGAGTGGTAACAGCAACATAATTATACCGTACAATAATAGGGTTTTAAAGAAAAAAATGTAAATAACTTTGTGAAAGACTTTTTCTAAAAAAACCTCAAATCTATATTTGCTTATGGTATAATAACTATAATTGCGCTTATGTGAAGAAAAATATAAAACTATGAGTAAAAAATGCAGATAGAGTGAAGAATTGAAAGGAGCAGCAAATGGATAACAGACCGAGCTGGGATGAATATTTTATGGAAATGGCGGTGCTTACCGCAAAACGCTCTACATGCCTGAGAAGAAATGTCGGAGCTGTAATTGTTAAGGACAGGCATATTATTGCCACAGGGTATAACGGCGCGCCGCGCGGCATTATGCATTGTGCGGAAAGGGGAGGCTGTACAAGGGAAAAGCTTGGAGTGCCTTCGGGTGAGAGGCATGAGCTTTGTATGGCTCTGCATGCGGAGCAAAATGCGATAATTCAGGCGGCAACGCTGGGACAGAGCATAGAAGGTGCGACAATATACGTAACGCATCAGCCGTGTGTTATATGCGCCAAGATGATTATAAATGCGGGAATAAGAAGAATAGTTGTAAAAGAGGGGTATCCGGACAAGCTTTCTGTGGATATACTTGCGGAGGCGGGTCTTAAAATTGTTATGTTAGGGGAGTATTAGAGATGGCATTTTGGTTAGTATTTTTGACGGCGTTTGTTCTTGCACTTGTTTTTACACCGATAGCGATAAAGATAGCGCCGAAAATAGGAGCTGTGGATATACCGAAAGACAGCAGGCGTATGCATACAAAACCCGTACCGCGGTTTGGAGGTCTTGCAATATTTATAGGAACTACGGCAGCACTGATATTTACGGTATACATAGCTATGCCTATGTATCAGAAATATTTTTCTGAAGCATTTCCGGGAGCGGAATTCATTGAGCAGCCTGTACCGAAAATGACGGGAATTATCATAGGTGGAGTGCTCATATATATTCTGGGAGTAGTTGATGATCTTAAAGGTATGCCTGCAAAGGTAAAACTGCTGGGACAGCTTGTCTGCGGAGGCGTGGCGTATTACTTCGGTGTGAGAATAAATTTTGTCACAAATCACTTTTCTGTGCTTGAAGATCATATATTTTTTTCAGGCGCCGTTTCGCTGATTTTTACACTTATCTGGATTGCAGGTATTACAAATACAGTAAATCTGATAGACGGGCTTGACGGTCTGGCCGCCGGCATTTCCTCAATTGCGTCTCTTTGCCTTGCATATACTGCGTATATACACGGAGCTTACCTCACTGCGTTTGCAATGCTGGCTCTGGCCGGCGGCGCACTCGGTTTTCTGCCGTATAATTTTCATC
>JAAWDW010000145.1 GCA_022793975.1 Bacillota bacterium | reverse complement strand
CATCTGTTTTACCAGCCGAGAAAACATTTCCTCTGCCTGCCGGTCAATGCCAGCAAGATAACTATTTAGCTTGCCACTGGTGAGTAGGGGCGCATAGGTTGCCCGGCGATGCTCCTTCAGGTAACACCGGTGGCGCTGACCCCACACGCCGATGGGCTGCAGTTCTTCTTCGGGCAGTTCCAGATTGGGGAGAAGATAATCCCCGACCTGCGTATAAGTACCACCCATTTCCTCAAAAATCGTTTTTGCCATTGCCTGTCCTACCTTTCAAAACTTGTATTTCTGCGCCTTGTGCGCTGGGTTTGCTTTCGCTGCTGATTCATCTCCTGAGCCTGCGCAATCAGGTTGTCGATCTGCCGGCTACCAAGGACTTTTCGCAGAAGACGGAAATCCTTCAACTCTGAACGCAGGGCATCATTTTCTCCTTTGAGCCGGTCATTGACTGCGGTCAGATGCTCGTTTTCCCGGTAGAGCCGACCGTTGGTGTTGTTCAGCCGGTGGTAGCTGTCCAATGCCTTATAATAGCGATAGAACACCTCCCGGATGACTTCTTTCAGCTTTGTGATTAACTGGTCAACAAACCGCTGCTTATAGGTTTTAGCGGTCATCAGGGCAAGCGGATCGGGGAGTTGAAACTCTGTGTCCGTTTCAATCCGCTGCTCCAACCGCTCGATGGACTGCGCTCCCTGATTGTAATTGCTGATCCGATTCTGCACCGTTTCCAACTCGTCCTGCTTTTCGGCCAGCGTGGTATCCAGTGCAGCAATCTCTTTCTCCCGTTCCTGCTTTTTGTAGTCCAGAACAGAGAGGTATTTTTCGTGTGTCCCTTTCTGCTCCCACTGGATGTCATACCGCTCCATCACGGTAGCTAACTGCTCCTTTTCGGCCTGTACCCACTGTACCCACTCATTCCTACCGTCATAATCAATAAATGACCACCCGCCACTCTTGATCGCTGCGGAAATTTCATCTTCAATACTCTCTATATTTAAATTGCAGTAAACACCTGCTAAACTTTCGAGCCCTTTGATATTATTTGCAATAATATTTTCAATTCTGTACAAGCATCGTTTATATTTCAGCGCATCAACAATATCCTTGTCTCTGCCTCTTTTGCCTATAGAAATCTGTATTGATCTGCACTCCGTTTTTATTGATTTGTACATAGCATATCCTCTCTTACTTTTTTTACATACAAGAGTGCCGTCCGGCAGTTTACGCAGAATTTTTCAACAGGCATTAAGCACCCTTCTCTGCTCTTCAATCTCAGTCTTTAATTGTATTTCCGTAATTAATGTTACTCCTTCTTTTTGGTTTATTTTATATATATGTAAATATATTACATTAAATATGCGCTTTTTTCAATCCTTTTTATCGCTTTTTGACTTATTTAAATATAAGATAGTGATTTTCACGTATTTTAAGCACAAATTATCTTTTGAACTCAATTTTTATCTTTTAGGATAATCTATATCATTGTTTCTTAACAAGTCCTATTTGAAAACTAAAAAAAATATCTTTTATTTTTGCTAATCAAAATAAAAGATATCTTCGTATTCTTTAATGCTGATGTAATTATTTCTTTAAAAAAGATAATTAAATAGATTTTTAATTGAGATTTAAATTAAATGCACAATTTCAGGCACAGCGAACTGCAAATCGGATCCGCAAATGAACGTATCTGCATTAGTGCATTTAAGTACTATTCAAAACGCATACTTTTTAGAATTACAGCATAATATCCGCATAAATCTCGTTTACTTGCGTCCCGATTCACAGTTCACTCAATGTATACGGATATGATGCGATACTGAGTTTATTATTGAAAAGTATAATATTTTGATATTGCATAACTCTATGTCTTCAAGTTCTGATTTTTATGCTTTGACACATATAAGACTGCTGTTGGCATTTCTTATCTTTTTTGCGCTGTTCTTGAAAAATAAGATAATTGTTTTAATACTTTGAGACTTGCCTTTATCTTTTTTTCGCTTTTCAGGGGAAAAAAGATAATTTTGATGTTTGCAAATGCGCAGTTTTGAAAAAACTCCGAGTAAAATTATCTTTATTTTAAAAATTTCGTCTTAAAAGATACTTTAGCTATTTTTTCATTATTCTTCATTATCTTTTTTGCTGCAAATTACAATAAAAAGATATTTCAATAATTTGTCGTCGCCTTATTTCTACTTTATTATCGCACTTTACAAACCGCAAAATCAACAGCAATAAGCTTATACATGTATGTATTTTTCATTATATATTCGTTTTCACAAAAATACATAATTTTCGAAAGTATTTCAAACTTCGTATATTGTTATTCTATTGTTACATCGGCAAATGTGTATCTGATAACCTTGGCAAGATCAGACGGTGCAAGCTCTACCTGATATCCGATTTTGCCGGCGCTGACAATAATCTGCGGAAGTGTCTCGGCCGATGCGTGTACTACGGTAACAAACGGTTTTTTCATACCTATCGGCGAACATCCTCCATGTACATAACCTGTAAGCGGCAAAAGTTCCTTTGATTTCAGCATCTCTATTGATTTTTCCCCGGCAGCAGCAGCGGCTTTTTTGAGATCGAGTTCCTCCGCCACGGGTATCATAAACACATAATGCTCTCCTGTTCTGCCTGTAGTTACGAGCGTCTTAAAGACCGCCGCCTGGTCCTGTCCGAGCACGCTTGCCACTTCAACTCCGCTTATAGCTTCCGTATCCGCATAACTGTAACTTTGGTACGGCACTTTTTTCTGATCGAGGATACGCATTACATTTGTTTTTTCCGTTTTATCTTTAGCCATCGTTTGTCCTTCTTATCTTTTTCCTCGGCAATCTCCGCTTCCTATTCTGTATTGTTCAACCGGTCTGCCGTTCAGTATATTAACAACACTTAATTTTCTTGATTCAGCTTATCCTCAGCGCTTTCACTGCTGCCCGTACCGACTGTATTCAAAGCACTCGCTGCCGTATCAGTATCGCTGATCCTTTCCGACAAATCAAACGCTACCTGCTGCGTGTCCTGCTCATCAGATACCGACTCCGCATCACTAACCGATATAACTCCTTCTATATCATCTATATCAGGAAGCTCTTTGATGCTCGTAAATCCAAAGTTTTTAAGAAATGTATCTGTTGTACCGTAAAGTATCGGACGTCCTATTCCTGCCGAGCGTCCGACTTCTGCAATCAGTTCTTTTTTTTCGAGTCCTTCAAGCACCCTGTCACATTTAATACCGCGTATAGCCTCAACCTCGCTTCTTGTAACCGGCTGCTTATACGCCACAATCGCCAGCACTTCAAGCGCAGACTGTGAGAGACGCTTCTGCTTTACAGGCGTACAGAGCCTCTCTATGTAATCACTGTTATCGGCAAAAGTTACGAACTGAAAAGCTTTGCTTACCTCTCTGATCCTTATCCCGCGGCCCTCTTCCTCATATTCCTTTTGCAACTCTTTAAAACACTCGTACGCTTCTTTCCAATTGACATTAACTACTTCTGCCGCTGTTTTTGCGGGAAGCGGTTCTCCCCAAGTAAACATCATTGATTCAAGCGCCGACTTTATGCTCTTTCTGCTTGCCATCTATTCGTTTTCCTCCTTTATCTGAGCTGCGGCCGCCGCCGCAGCATCAAATTCATTGAGTGTATTTCCTTTGGTTATCACGATTTTTTCAAAATTCGCCTTCTGTTTTAAGCCTACTGCCTTTGATTTAGCCATTTCCAGCAATGATGTAAATGTCACCACTTTATTATATTTATCCCCGCCTTCTTCGACTAGTTCATCAAAGGTCACGCTTGTCCTGTTTACGCGTGCAAAAAAAGCTTTTATATATAATATTTTCTGCTCAATAGATACTTTCTGACGTTCCAGACGTGTATAATGCCTGCGTACATCTTCAACCTTTTTCTTTCTATAAAGGAACAGATTGAATGCGTTTACAAACTGATCTATATCCATCTGCAAATATTCATCGAGCTGCTCTGTATACATCGAAATATCTTCCTGCGGCTTTTCGTATACCCGCAGCGCATACTCTTCAGCATCAGAAAGCATTGCCGCCGCTGCCTTAAACCTCTTATATTCAAGCAACTTTTCCACAAGCTCCGTACGCGGATCCTCTACTGCAAGCATATCGCCGTCAACGCTCACGCGCGGCAAAAGCATCTTTGATTTTATTTCTATGAGAGATGCTGCAAGCACCATAAACTCCGCCGCCACAGCGATCTCTCTGCTTTCCATTTCATCTATATATTCAAGGTACTGCTCTACAATCTCCGCTACATTTATGTCATATATGTTCATCTGTGCGTTTTCAATCAGATAAACCAGAAGATCAAAAGGTCCCTCAAAAATATTCAGCTTTACTTTATAGCTCATATTTTCTCTCCATTTTTGAGACATAATAAAAAGTCTCCTAACTTATTAAGTATAACAATATTTTATCCAATGCGCAAGAATTGAGATTTATTTACACAGTTTATCATAAAAACTTTTTATTCAGTAACAATCTATCGTATTAAAAATACTCTGCAACTGCGAACAGTTGATTTTCTGCACAAATTGTGATAGATTGTATTTAACAGAATATTATGCAATAATTTTAATATTTTAATCGGGAGGATTTGTAATATGAAAGATTATACTAAATTATCAGCTTCGGAAAAAGAAGCGCTCGTAAAAAAAGCTATCGATGCTGCCTATAACTACGAAAAAACTTACGGAAGCTGTGCACAGTCTTGCCTTGGCGGACTACGCGACGCTTTCCCGGATCTCGGCATTACAGATGAAATGTTCAAAGTTTCCTATGGTCTTGCAGGCGGATGCGGCTGCTGTCTTGAAGGTACTTGCGGAGCGCTTTCCGGAGCTGCTATGGCAATAAGTATTTTAAAAGGAAGAGACAAAGAACATATGGATGACGATTTCAGCGCATGCTATGATAAAATCAAGAAAGTTATCGCTGATTTCAGAAGCAAGTACGGTGTAACATGCCGTGAAGTGCAGACTGCTATGCTTGGCGACTGCTACGATTTCTTTACCGAAGAAGGAGAAGCCGGCTACAACGCAAAAGACGGCGATGAAAACTGTGCCAGAGCCGTGGGATATTCAACAAAGCTCGTTGCGGAAATGATTGTAAACGGCGATCTGTAAATTTTAAATTTAAACCGTCATCAAGTGTCAGTGCCGAATGATATAAAACATAAAAGCGAAAGAAATTCTTAACTTAAAATTTCTTCCGCTTTTTATTTTAAATCTTCATTCGATATTCAATTAATTTTTTAACCCAAATACTTAAAAATATTGTAAATATTAATACCCATAATCAGCACCATACAGCCCTCCAAAAATAAATTTGCCTGCCTGTTGTCTATACACTTGTTCACTCTTCTGCCTATTTCACTGCCAAATATCCCAAGAAGTACCATACCCAGCAAAATTACAGGATCAAAATCGGGAATACCGCCTGATATAACAGTTTTTATCGTACTTGCAAGCTGACTCATAAGTACTACAAAAAGACTATTCTGCGTTGCTTTTTTAGTCGGCATAGAGAAAAAATATGTAAGAGCCGCTACATTAAACGGTCCGCCGCCGATTCCCAGAAAAGCTCCCAGCATCCCCAGAATAAGTCCAATGATAAAACCTGCCGCCTGTGAATCCGATTCTCTCGGCGTAAGTCTGTCTTTTTTCACTGTGTATAAAAGTGTGGCAAATGTTGCGGCAAACAGCAGGCACGCCTGCACTCCTCCCGCCGTATTTCTGTCCGGAAAAAATCCCGCCACCGCAGAATACACTTCTTTTCCTATCAGACCTCCGGCAGCAGCCGCAAAAGCAAGTATCGGCGTCTTTTTCATATCAAGTACATCTTCACGCCTATATACTGCTTTCCCCACACTCCAGCAGCTCATTGAAATTACGGTGCATCCCGAAAGGAATGTTATTGTATCCACCGTCATTACACCTGTCGCATCAAGAACAGGCTTGATAATTATACCTCCGCCCATTCCGCATATTGTACCAAGTACGCAGGCCAATCCGGTAACTGCATAACAAATCAAGTAAATCATAATTCTTTCCTATTACATTGCCGCGGAAAATTATATAATAACTCCCGGATTATCCGAGCTGAAGCATAGTATCAATGCATTTTCTCGCCTTTTTCATCACATCATCCGGCAGAATAATTTCCTCTCCGCCCTCACCGCGTACGCAGTTATACACATCGGCAAGAGTAGTCAGCTTCATATTTACACATACACATCCTTTTGAAAGCGGATAAAACCGTTTGTCCGGACACGCAAATTGCAAATGCTGCACAATGCTGTTTTCCGTACCTATGATAAATTCCTTCTTGCTGCTTTTTTCTGCATAATCCATAATGCCCGTCGTACTGCCCACATAATCGGCAAGTGCTGCCACTTCCGGTATGCATTCGGGATGAACCAAAAGCTCTGCTTCCGGATGCAGTCTTTTTGCCTGCTCGGCATCATGTACCGTCATTTTCGCATGTGTCGGGCAGCCGCCGCGCACGAGCTTTATTTCTTTTTCCGGCAATTGTACGGCAATATAAGCACCGAGATTGCAGTCCGGAATAAATAAAATCTTATCACTTTTTAAACTGCCGATCACTTTTACTGCCGATGATGATGTTACACACACATCACAAAGAGTTTTAAGTTCCGACGTTGTATTTATATAAGCCGCTACTGTATAATCAGGATACTGCTCCTTCATTGCCCGAAGCATATTAATGTCTATCTGTTCAGCCATAGGGCATCCCGCAAGCGGGCTAGAAAGAATTACTTTTTTCTGCGGCGAAAGTATCTTAACAGTTTCTGCCATAAAACGCACTCCGCACATCAGAATCGTATTCTGCGGCGCTTTTGCCGCCTCCAGGGCAAGCCCATAGGAATCTCCCACATAATCAGCTGTTTCCCAAATATCGTGGCTCTGATAGGCATGCGCAAGTATACAAATATCATTTTCTTTTTTCAGCTTCAGAATTTCATCCTGAAGCGCTCTTGTTGTGAACATATTCTTTACCTTTCTCGGTGTACAGCACATTTATTTCCGAAAAACATACACCAAATTACTCTGATTATATAAAAACACCCGCAATCTGTCAATATACACATTTACATTTATCACGACATATGTCTTGTCATATATCAAGTCTTATGCTATAATGACAAACAGTATCATAAATACCGTATGCGCGCTTATTAAACGGTCTTCTGCCGCATAAAATGCGGCAGGCATCCGATTTACCGGCAGCAAAAGCGGCATACGAACAAAGAAAAGAGAAATTTTATTATGAAAACCGATGTTTTAATCGTCGGAAGCGGCTGCAGCGGTCTTTACTGTGCACTCAGACTTCCTCGCGAAATGCAGATTACAATCATTACAAAGTCCGATCTTGAAAGCAGCGATTCCTTTCTGGCACAGGGCGGAATATGCGTACTCAAAGATGAATCCGATTATGACGCCTATTTTGAAGACACTATGCGCGCAGGACATTACGAAAACGACAAAACTTCCGTTGATATAATGCTCCGTTCATCGCAGCAGGTCATCAGCGATCTCGTAAAATGCGGCGTTATGTTTGAGCGCGGCAACAATGGAGATTTTCTGTACACAAAAGAGGGCGCACATTCAAACAGCAGAATTCTGTTTCATAAAGATATAACAGGAAAAGAAATAACAAGCAAGCTTCTTGCCGAAGCAAAAAAACTTCCGAACGTCACAATGATTGAAAATACAGCTCTCATTGATATTATAGAACGCGATAATATATGTTTTGGCGCCGTTGTCCGCAGCGCGGACGGCAATGTCCAAATTATAGAATCGGATTTTACTGTCCTTGCTACCGGCGGCATAGGCGGACTTTTCCGCCATTCTACAAACTTTAATCATCTCACGGGTGATGCACTTGCCATAGCGGTAAAATATGGCATAGAACTTGAAAATATTAATTATATACAAGTTCATCCCACTACTTTTTACTCACCGGAAAATGAAGACAGAAGTTTTCTGATTTCAGAATCTGTGCGCGGAGAGGGTGCCAAACTCTATGGTAAAAATATGCGCCGTTTTACGGACGAACTGCTTCCGAGAGATAAACTGACAGCGGCGATTTTTGAGCAAATGAAGAAAGACGGCACCGGATTTGTTTGGGAAGATCTCAGAACTATTCCACAGGCCGAACTTCACAGTCATTTTCCAAACATAATGGCACATTGTGCCGAAATGGGATACGATGTAACAAAAGAATGTATACCGGTAGTTCCCGCACAGCACTATTTTATGGGCGGCATCAAAGTGAATTATGAAAGCCGTACTACTATGAACTGCCTTTACGCCGTAGGCGAAACCGCCTGCAACCGTGTACACGGCAGAAACCGCCTTGCCAGCAATTCACTTCTGGAAAGTATGGTATTTGCCGGCAGAGCTGCGGATGATATAATTCGCAACTGCTCCGTTACTTGCCCTAACATACTTCAAAATTCAAATATAAGAGGTACTTCGGCACCGAATACCAAGGCAGCAACAGCAAAGCACGCATCAAAGGCAGCGGAGGCCATCGCATCCATAAATCCTGCAGACTATAAAAACTATGAAGCTATAAGCGAAGAGTATCGTAAACTTGTTCTCGGTGAAATAGAAAAAGCAGACAAAAATAATATCCAGTGATATTAAGCGTAAAACATTAAAATAAGCCATAGAAACAAATATTAAAAATGAAAGGAAAGTTCAAATTATGTTTGATCCCGTAACCCTTAAATTAAATGCAGACCCTCTTATCTTAAGCGCACTCCGGGATGATATTTCCGGTGAAGACGTATCGACAAACAGCGTTATGCCGCACGCACAGGAAGGCGAGGCAGATCTCATATGCAAACAGGATGGTATCATCTGCGGTCTGCAGATATTTGAGCGCGTATTTGCTCTCCTTGATGATAGTGCAAAATCCGAATTCTTTGTCAGCGACGGTGATACAGTTGCAAAGGGACAGCTTCTCGGTAAAATACGCGGCGATATCCGTGCTCTGCTTTCCGGCGAGCGCACGGCCCTTAACTACTTACAGCGTATGAGCGGCATAGCAACATATACTCATTCTGTTGCCGCACTTCTCGAAGGCACAGACATTAAACTTCTCGACACAAGAAAGACATCGCCGAACAACCGTATATTTGAAAAGTATGCAGTTCGCACAGGCGGGGGAAATAACCACCGATACAATCTTTCCGATGGTGTTATGCTCAAAGATAATCATATCGGCGCGGCGGGGGGAGTAAAAAACGCTGTCCTGATGGCTAAAACATATGCACCTTTTGTCCGCAAAATAGAAGTGGAAGTAGAAAATATGGATATGCTGAAAGAAGCGGTGGAAGTAGGAGCTGACATAATAATGCTCGATAATATGACGCACGACCAAATGAAAGAAGCCGTAAACTATGTCGCTGGCAGGGCCGAAATAGAAGTTTCGGGCAATGTTACAAAAGAAAACATTAAAAAACTTGCAGACCTCGGTGTAGATTATATCTCAAGTGGTGCCCTCACTCATTCTGCACCTATTCTTGATATATCTCTCAAAAATCTGCATCCTGTTTTTTAAATACGCCCGTCGCATTTTCAATGCCGAAGAGCTATAAAAAACATATGCCAATCTGGCTTCGGCGTATAAATGCCAAAAAATACAGTGAAAGGAGTTTCGATATATGAACGGAGAACAGCGAAGAGCACATCTTCTTAAAATACTGACGGAAAGCGACTGCCCCGTGTCAGGCAGTGTACTTGCGGATACACTCAATGTCAGCCGTCAGGTAATAGTACAGGATATCGCACTCCTCCGCGCAAACGGCACCGACATCTTTGCCGCCAGCCGCGGATATATAATTCTTAAAAACAGCAGCGAAAAGAGCCGTATTCTCAAAATGTTCCATTCGGATGCGGAAACAGAATCAGAACTGACGGCAATTATTGATATGGGCGGTAAAATCAAAGATGTCTTTATCTATCATAAAGTATACGGCATAGTCCGCGCCGATATGAATTTACGTTCGCGCAAAGATGTTACCGATTTTATGGAAAAAATTGTCTCCGGAAAATCAAGTCTTCTCAAAAATGCGACTGCCGGCTATCACTACCATACGATAACCGCGGATGATGAAGAAACTCTCGATGCAATTCAGGAAAAATTGCACAGTATGGGAATGCTTGCCGAGCTTCTTGAACACGAGCCCGCTGAATTTTCCCACAATTAATTATAAATTTTAAAATATATATTAAAAAAACAAAAATGCCTTTTGTACTTAAATTATTCAAAAGGCATTTCTTTTTTATTTCTATTTATGTTTATTATCTTTTTTCTGACAGACCGCACAAAAAAGATAATTTGCGGCGGTACACGTCTCAATGTCTGTTTAAATCAGCAGAATCAGTCAAAGTTATATGCTGTCATTATCGGCTCTCTACCCTCTGTCTTGTCATTAAAGTACTCATAGAGACTGATACCGAGATATGAACCGCTAATGTTGACAATATTGTTAAATCCGCGTCCTTTAAGTGCTCTGAGCGCATAGTAGCTCCTCTGGCTTGAGCGGCAGTGTACATACACAGGCACGTCCTTAGGGATCTCATCAAGATGCTCTCTAAGCTGTGAAAGAGGTATGTTGTGAGCCGTTTTTATGTGTCCCTCTTCATATTCACCAGGTTCTCTCACATCCACGATATATGCACCGTTTTCAACGAGTCCGCGTACTTCGTCTACATGTACCTGCTTGTATTCTCCGTAAAGAATATTGAGCGCAACAAGCGCCGCCATATTTACAATGTCTTTTGCCGTACCGAATACAGGAGAATAGCAAAGCTCAAGTTCTTTTAAATCTTCGAGTGTTCCACCCATTGCAATCATTGTTGCGATAACATCCACACGCTTGTCCGCGGAGCCGAGACCGATAGCCTGCGCTCCGAGAATTCTGCCTGTCGGCACTTCAAATACGAGCTTAAACGCCATATAATGACTATCCGGCATAGGACCCGGTTTATCTGAAGGGAAAAGTAACACGGAATCAAAGCTGTACCCGGCTTTAGCCGCCGCCTTTTCCGAAAGTCCTGTAGATGCCGCATTCTGATTGAAAATACGTACACAGGATGAGCCTATGTATCCCTTATTATTGTGATGCTTTCCGCACATATGGTCGGCGGCGGCTCTTGCCTGTCTCTGTGCAGGTCCGGCAAGTGCGAGTCTTCCGTATGAATGCGTCATATTACTGAAGATTTCTACGGCATCGCCGACAGCATAAATATCGGGATCGCTGGTCTGATAGTTATGATTTACCTTAATGCCCCTTGTCTCACCAAGTGCAAGCCCCGCATCTGCCGCAAGCTTCGTCTCCGGTGCAACGCCTATTGCCATAACCACTGCTTCTGCAGGAACTTCAAATTCTCTGCCGTCTTTTACCGCCGTAACACTGCCCTTATTTACGGCAGTTACTGTGCTTGAAAGATAAAGCTTAACACCATTGTCGTCCATTTCTTTATGAAGTATCTGCACCATATCATAGTCAAAAGGCGCCATAATCTGCTCCGTACCCTCCACAAGACTTACATTCTTGCCCGCCTCTCTCAGATTTTCCGCCACCTCAACGCCGATAAAGCCGCCGCCTACTACTGCGACATCTTTTACTCCATTATTATCGATATAATTCTTAAGCGCCACAATATCGGTCACATTTCTCACTGTAAATACATTACTGCTCTCAATACCCTTTATACTCTTTGGGAGTATCGGACTTGCTCCGGGTGCCAACATCAGCTTATCATAGCTTTCCTCATATTCTTTTCCGCTTATAACATCCTTGACAGTTACGGTCTTTTTCTCTCTGTTTATAGCCGTAACTTCACTTCTCGTACGTACTTCTATGTCATGTTTTTTCTTAAAATCTTCCGGAGTAACAACAAGAAGATTATCGCTGCTTTCAACCACTCCGCCAAGATAATACGGAAGTGCACAGTTTGAGAACGACACATGCTCTCCGCGTTCAAACATAATAATTTCGGCGCTCGCATCGAGTCTCCTTACGCGCGCCGCAGTGGACGCACCACCCGTTACTCCCCCTATTACAACAAGTTTCATTAAAAAGCCCTTCCTTTCTTTTGATTTCTATCGTGCGCGGCTGTCTTATTACAAAATGCCTGCTGCATTTTTTCTGCCACAAATATGCAAAAATTCTAAAACCATTATATGCCTATCCTGTTTAAAAATCAATATCTATGACAGGGTACAAATATAAATTCTCAGTGTTTGTATCAAAAACACAACTGCAAAAAAGAAGATTTGTCATTAAAATCAGAAAGCATCTCGACTTCAGGCATAAAAAATACAAAGACCGGTGCGAAGAACACCGGTCTTTGTATTTTTCTATTTTTATGCTTTTATTTGTGTCGTGATTTTATTGTCCTGCGAATCCGTTTACAGTGAGATAATTGCCTATTCTGTTATACTCGGCAAGTACTCTGTCTGCATAGACCGTAGAATGAGTTCCTCTGTTTACTTTCGCGGAACCTTGATTGTAAGCTGAAAGTCCTTTGACAACATCGCCGCCGTAGGCTCTTACCCTCTCGCCCACATATACGGCTCCCATATCAATGTTTTTCTTTGCATCATAAAGGTCCTCAATCGTAAGACCATATGCTGCACCGGTGGCAGGCATAATCTGCATCATACCCCTTGCACCGCCGCGGGCCGTCGCCCAGGCATTGAAATGACTTTCCTTACTTGCAATTGCCATCAGAACTTCGGTCTTCACTCCGCTTACGGCAGATGCCCTCTTAAAGAGGAACAGATACTGCTGCGCAACCGTGGTTGTGATTGCCGCGTTCTGACTTTTGATATAGGATACAAGTCCTTTATTTCTGAGCGTCTCTTTCTTATCGCAGTAGCTTTCTGCAGATACGCCCTCTTCTGTGCTTATGCACAAGCCGTAATAGGGGTCAAAATATATGTCCCAATTAAAGCTGTCCGCATCCGTCATTGCTCTCACAGGCATAAACAGGAATTTTCCCGCCGCCAGTAAAGGCGCACCTTCAAGATCAATTTCCGTTACGGAAAGTTCCGGAGTATCTATGATACCCATATCTTCGTTTTGATTGTCTTCGTCCCCGCCCGGAACAAATGCGAGAACTTTCACTTCTGAAATAACGTTAAGTGCTACATTTTCGTTATTATTTTTCATCCAGTTTGAACTGATATTTTTTCTCGTCAGATCAGTTTTCAGAAGTTTTAATGTGCGGCTTTCCCAATCCATCTCCGCTTCCAAGCCTAATATTTCTTGTATCTCGGGGGATAATGGAAAGTAGGTGATGTTATTATACATTAAAAACGGATACTGCAGATTATAATTTATTATCTCTTCTCCGTTGATAATAACATGTTTTTCAAAAAAATCTCCTTGAACGTCTTCTTCAGCATAAATAGAAATTGATGAGAACAGCACCATGAGTAAAGTAAGCCACACAAGAATAAGCTTCTTTTTCATATTCAGTTTCTCCTCTCTTTCCTGCGTCTGCTAAATGCAGACATTAATATTATACCATATTTTCGCAAAAAGTATACCGTTTTCGTCTTATTCAGAATATTTCAACACTTGAAAACGGCTGAATTTCAATACCTTCCGCCGTTTTTATCACAAAATATTCACATAAAGCAACTCTATAAACCTGCTTCTTTTCCTTACTTTTCAGCTCATTTTTAAGAGCTTGTCACGCCTTTTTGCCGTATGTATTCTGGCTTCGGAACGCGCAAGTCCTTTTTGTACGGCTATGATATTCGGATCGTCATCAGGCATATCCCTGTGCTCCCGCAGATACTTTTCCGCTGCCGCTTTCTGGTCCGTTGCAAGTTTTAAATCTATATCCGTATCCCACTCCGCAGCATCTGTATATATCATAATGCCTGTCGTACTTACATCTATATAGCCTCCTGCAATAACCCCGTATTTCATGTTGGAAGCTCCCGGCTCTCTTATCTTAAGAGGTCCTATCGAGAGCAGCTTTCTTGCCCACAGGTGACCCGCCATAAAGCCCTCCTCGCCTTTTGATGTTTTTACGACTACAAGCTCAACATCATCTCTGTAAAACATCTTTGTCGGCGTAATGATTTCAAGTCTAATCGTGTTATTTGCCATTGCTCTCCTTATACCTTTCCACGACTTCGTCTATGCCTCCAGCGAACAAAAACATAGATTCGGGTATCTGATCGTGCTTGCCTTCGAGAATTTCTTTAAATCCTCTTACAGTTTCTTTAAGTGGCAGATACTTACCCTTCATACCGTTAAATTGTTCGGCAACGCTGAACGGCTGTGACAGGAAACGTTGTATCTTTCTTGCTCTCGACACTATAAGCTTATCGGTATCGGAAAGTTCATCCATACCGAGTATCGCAATTATATCCTGCAAGTCTTTGTACTTCTGAAGTACTTCCTGTACTCCTCTTGCCGTCTCATAATGTTCTTCTCCGAGTATAAGCGGGTCCATAATTCTCGATGACGATTCGAGCGGATCAACCGCCGGATATATACCAAGCTCCGTAATAGCACGCGAAAGTACCGTAGTCGCATCAAGGTGCGCAAATGTTGTTGCCGGTGCAGGGTCTGTCAGGTCGTCTGCCGGTACATAAATTGCCTGCACGGATGTTATCGATCCGCGTCTTGTCGATGTTATCCTTTCCTGAAGAGCCCCCATTTCAGTAGCAAGTGTCGGCTGATAGCCCACAGCCGATGGTACACGGCCCAGAAGCGCCGATACTTCCGAACCGGCCTGTGTAAATCTAAAAATATTATCTATGAAAAGAAGTACATCCTGTCCTTCAACATCTCTGAAATATTCTGCCATAGTAAGTCCGGTAAGCGCCACTCTCATTCTCGCCCCCGGCGGCTCATTCATCTGTCCGAATACCATCGCAGTTTTTTCTATTACTCCGGATTCTATCATCTCATAATAAAGATCATTTCCTTCTCTTGTACGCTCACCTACTCCCGCAAAGACGGAAATGCCCCCATGCTCTCTGGCAATATTACTTATGAGTTCCTGTATGAGAACAGTCTTTCCTACACCGGCACCGCCGAAAAGTCCTACTTTTCCGCCTCTCGTATACGGTGCTATAAGATCTATAACTTTAATTCCCGTTTCAAATATCTGCGCGGTTGTATCCTGCTCTTCAAAGCTCGGAGCCTGCGCGTGTATAGAGCTTTTTCTCTCTGTTTCCACCGGTCCTTTATTATCTATTGGCTCGCCTATTACATTAAACAGCCTTCCCAGCACTTCACGTCCTACCGGCACTGATATCGGTGCGCCTGTATCAATAGCTTCCGTACCGCGCCTGAGTCCATCTGTCGATGAAAGCGCTATACAGCGCACCACGTCGTCTCCGACATGCTGAGCTACTTCCGCAACTATTGTTTTACCTTCATTTTCAATATTAATTGCATTTAAAAGCTGTGGTATCTCTTCGGGATCAAATCTTATATCTATTACAGGTCCTATAATCTGGCTTATTATTCCCTTGTTCAAAATCTTCACCTCTCTATTTCTGCGCTTCCGAGCCGGATACTACTTCTATTATTTCATTTGTTATCGCCGACTGTCTCGCTCTGTTGTAATAAAGCGAGATATTCGAAAGCATATCACGTGCGCTGTCCGTTGCGCTTTCCATCGCCATACGGCGTGCAGCGTGTTCGCATGTTGCCGATTCGATAACCGAACTGTAAAGCACTATTTCCACATACTTGGGAATCAGATAGTTAAAAACCTCGTCTATCGAAGGCTCATATTCAACCTGTCTTTCACGTGTATCAAAATCCTGAGCATCGTGTGTCGAAAAATCCTCTTTTTCCTGAACTTTAAAAGGCAAAAGCTGCAGGCTCTTTACTTCCTGCTCCAAATTGTTTACAAACGCTGTCGAAATGAGCATTACTTTGTCAATAACACCTTTGTCATACATATCGACTACCGTCTTTGCTATAATCTTGGTTTCGGCAAAGGAAATATTCTCCGGCGGCATTTCGTATTCGCTGTGAATATATTTGCCGCGCTTCTCAAAATATTCTTTACCCTTTGTGCCTATCATAATGAGCACCGATCTGTTCGGATCATCTTCTATCTCTATTTCCGCTTGTTTTATTACGTTAGAATTAAAAGCTCCGCAGAGTCCTCTTTCCGATGTAATAATAATAAAACAAGTATTTATTATTTCCCTGCTTCCTTCAAGATAACGCTCAGGAACTTCATTTGCATCATAAAAAATTTCTGCGATTGATTCTGTCACATAGTGAAAATAATCTCTCGTTTTTTCAAAGGTGCTCTTCGCCTTTCTGAGTTTTGCCGCCGATACCAGCTTCATAGCGTTTGTTATATGTTCTGTAGATGTAACACTCTTTATGCGCCTTCTGATGTCGGCCATACTATCTGCTGCCACTGCGATTCACCCCTTTCCTAAACTCTCAAATTGCACTTTTCTGTTTTACATCATATCCAGATCCCGTATCTTGAGTTTCTTAAACTCTTCAAGGCCCTGGCGAAGCACTGTTTCCGCTTCTGCTGTCAGTTCTCCTGTCTGATGTATTGTACGTTTTACCTCAGGATGCTGCGCATCCATATAATCATATAGTTCTTTTTCCAGTCCTTTTATTTTTTCACGCGGAATATCTTTTAGATAATCGTTTACCGCCGCATATATTATTATTACCTGATCGGCGACATCAAGCGGACTGTATTGACCCTGTCTCAGTATTTCCATAAGAAGTTCTCCATGATCCAGTCTTGCCTTTGTGTCTTTATCCACATCAGAACCGAACTGTGAAAAACTTGCAAGCTCCCGGTACTGTGAAAGCTCGAGCTTAATCTTGCTTGCCGTCTGTTTCATTGCTTTTATCTGCGCATTGCCGCCTACACGACTTACAGAAATTCCGGCATTCACAGCAGGCCTCTGCCCTGAGAAAAAGAGCTCCGATTCAAGGAATATCTGTCCATCCGTAATTGAAATTACATTTGTCGGAATATACGCGGAAACATCACCTGCCTGCGTTTCTATTATCGGCAGTGCCGTAATCGAGCCGCCCCCAAGTTCATCAGACAATTTTGCCGCTCTTTCAAGAAGTCTTGAATGCAGATAGAATACATCTCCCGGATATGCTTCGCGCCCCGGAGGTCTTCTTAAGAGGAGCGACATGGCACGATACGCTACAGCGTGCTTCGAAAGATCATCGTAAACGATAAGCACGTGTTTGCCCTGATACATAAAATGTTCGCCTATCGCACACCCCGCATAAGGCGCTATATATTGGAGAGGTGCCACATCTGATGCCGTTGCCGATACCACTATCGTATATTCCATCGCGCCTCTGTTTTCAAGTGTCTGCACGAGCTGCGCCACAGTTGATTTCTTCTGGCCTATTGCCACATATATACAGATAACATCTTTTCCTTTTTGGTTTATTATCGCATCTATTGCGATTGCTGTCTTGCCGGTCTGTCTGTCGCCTATAATAAGTTCTCTTTGGCCCTTGCCGATAGGTACCATAGCGTCTATAGCCTTGCTACCTGTCTGTAACGGGTCTTTTACCGACTTTCTCTGAAGCACTCCCGGCGCCGGGGATTCTATAGGACGGAATCCTTCCGTCTTTATTTCACCTTTGCCGTCAATCGGCTGCCCAAGTGGATTGACAACACGGCCTATGATATCGCTCCCCACAGGTACTTCTATTACTCGTCCTGTAGGCTTTACGATATCTCCCTCTTTGATCCCTGTATCGGGACCCATTATTACCGCACCGACATTGTCCTCTTCGAGGTTCATCGCCATACCGTATATTTCACCGGGAAACTCAAGGAGTTCTCCCGCCATACAATTTTCAAGTCCGTAAACTCTGGCAACACCGTCTCCAACCTGTATTACCGTGCCGAAGTCCGAAACTTCCATCTGATTTTTATAACCTTTGATGCGTTCTTTTATTACGGCACTTATTTCATCAGGTCTTAAATTCATCGGTTCGCCTCCTCTCTACTTTATTGTGTCCATAAGTGCAGACACACGCGCCCTGAGTGACGCGTCTATCATCTTGCCGTCGGCGAATATTTTTACTCCGCCTATAAGGCTCTTATCTATCTCGTTTTCAAGCCGTATGTTCTTTTTAAGAAGTTTGCTTGTCTCTTTTTCAAACTTTTCGAGCCTGCCTGCATCAAGCGGCACTGCAGAATAAATGATTCCGGCTGTGATACCTTCTTCCGCATTTACAAGCTCTGTGTACACGGACGCAATTTTTTCAAATCTTCTCATTCTTCCCTTTTCTATGAGAATGTCCATAAAATTTAAAAACTCGCCGCTGAGCTGTCCGTGAAACAAATCATGAAGTACCTCTTTTTTCTCATCATGGGATATCGAAGGCGAACTTAAAAACAGCATAAACTCCGGATCACTTTTGAATATTTCAAGCATCTCCGCAAGTTCACTCTCTATAGGCTCTATACGGCCAAGTTCCTTCGCCGCTTCAAAAAGCGCACTTCCGTATGTTCTTGCAACTGCTAATTCTGCCATCCTGCTGCACCTGCCTCATCAAGTATGCTGTCTATAATCTGCGTTTGACTCTCTTCGTCAAGCTCTTTTTCGATAATCTTTTCGGCAGCCATAACAGCAAGCATTCCTATCTGATCTCTTGCCTCCGTTACAGCGGCATCTTTCTGCCTCTCAATCTCCTGCTCGGCTTTTCGCATAATGAGTGCCGCTCTCTCGTTTGCATCATCTATAATCTGCGCTGCCTGCTTATCGGCCTTGATTTTTGCATCATTTATTATGCCTGCAGCTTCGCGCTCGGCTCCGGCAATTCGCTTATTATAGTTGTTCATCTTTTCGTCGGCACGCTTATTGACAGCCTCGGCGTTACTGATAGCATCCTCAATCATCTGCTT
>JAAWDW010000144.1 GCA_022793975.1 Bacillota bacterium | reverse complement strand
GTCAAGACTTAAGGGCATTCTTACAGATGATCTGCCTTATTATCCAATAATAAGAAAGACATATGGTGTCGTATACAGTCCGGATTTTGACGGAGAACCGGATCCCGTGTTCAATAATAAATACAATAATTGCGGTAAGTGGAGTTATACGAAAAAAATAAAAAAATCATAAATTACTACTTTACAACGGCAAATTTATATGGTAATATAAATACTGTTGCAGCGGGCGGCTGTGGCGGAATGGCAGACGCGTACGGTTGAGGGCCGTATGGGTAACACCGTGCTGGTTCAAGTCCAGTCAGCCGCACCATATGAACGAACCCCGCTTTTCGAGCAATTTTATCGAAAAGCGGGGTTTGTTATATTCGGGAAGCCTTGTAATGCAAGGTTTTCCCATAGCGATAACACAACAGCAAATCAAAAAATGGAGGAATTTCCATACATAATTAATTTAAACTGTATGTCAGAAATATTATGAAAGAAAAATGTTTACAGCTTAAGAGTTTTAATTGGCGTTTGTGGATCGCATTGTGTTTCCTTGCGTTGATCCCTGCCGTATATCAAACCGTTAGGACCTTCCTGATTTCTGCAAACAGTCAAAATGAGGCATTTCATATTATCGGGCAGATGGAGTGGTTCGACCTGATAAATGAAACTCTGCAGGCATTTCTGATCGTTCCGCTTTATTCTGTGATGAATAGGATATTCAAAAATCAGACGGACCGATTTGCAGGCACCGTCTTCAAAACCGGTTTCCTTGTTTTTGTCTTATACGCCGTTTTTTCCATTGGAGTTTTTTTTTATGGGAAAACATGGATAAAGGCTATGAACACGGATAGAGTTGATATTATTACTGTAAGTCGGTACCTTTATTTGGAAACCGCTGCTTTTATGATCGGAATTGTTGTAAGCTTTGTCAGTGTTGTGTTTGTTGTTACTGAAAAGCATAGGAATGTCTATCTTTTCCTGATTATCAGAACATTGCTGTCTTTGATCGTGGACTTTTTATTGATACCTCGTTTGTATGTATACGGAGTAGCGGTTTCCAATATATTTGTAAACGCAGTACTTGTACTGGCCGGCATCTCCCTTTTGTATACGCAAAAGTATTCAAATTCTGCCTATTGCGAAAGTCTGATCTTACTCTTATTAAAGAATGGTGCAAAGTTGGCGCTTTTTCAGGAGCGAATCAATTTATTGATAACTTTGTCTATGCCGTTATGGTCTGCAAAATGATCAATATGGTAGAGGAACAAGGCAATTATTGGCTTTCCAACAATTTTATTTGGGGCTGGTTGCTGATCCCCATATCAGCGCTTGCAGAAGTCATTCGTTCTGACTGTAAAAACGGATACGCAAAATTAAAACGGTTTAATTATTATTTCATTGCATGTACTATTATTGCTTTTTGGGCGCTCTCCGTTCCCACTTGGAAACCGTTCTATCGTTTTGTCGAAAACCTGCATAATGCGGACGAAATATTTAACATAACAATAAAACTGGTGCCCTTTTACATAGCTTACGCCGGATGTGCGATCATTGACAATATTTTTATCGGGTTGGGGAAAACAGTATATATCATGGTAAATTCACTGATCATTAACTTTGGATATTACGGAGTTTTCTATGCGCTGACCCTGACTCATGTCATTGATTTTGATATGAATACCATTATTCTGATGTTTGGATTCAGCATGGTATTTCATTTTGCTATTTCTCTTGTGGAGAAAAAGATCTTTCAAAGAAAAAATCACATAGGCACGCAATAGATAGAGACATTGTAGCGGAGTTCTTTTGTAGCATCACTCTTTAGAAAACATGAGGATCTTGATATCTAAAGAGTCTCATTATTATAAAGTAAAAGCACATCTTCGGATGTGCTTTTTTCGTATTGACTGTACATAAAAAATATAGAGGTATAATGAATATTTGACATTTGAACGTGCAGGCTGTAAAATAAAATAAGTATGGAATTATACGGAATTTCAACTTTTCGTATATTTGTAGTTATGAATAGATAGTAAGATTTGAAAATTTTTATGCGGAGGAATCTGTTATGTATAATGCCCATATTCGTTTTTATATGATAAGCCGGACGCCGGAAATGTTTGAGCTGATTAAAAAAATGCCCGCGCCTGAGAGCTTTACATATGAATTTACCGAGAGTGATAAGGTGGAGAGCGCACTCGCAGCGGCGGCTAATGTAATATTTGCCGATGTACGCGGCGGAGATGCGAATAAAGAGCTTAAAACACTTGTGTCCGCAAGAGTCGGTAAAAATAAAATTATAGTAATAGCGGACAAAGAACAGACGGATATTGTTGCGGAATATTTTTCGGAAATAGACGATCTGTGGACTGGTCCATTATCTGAAAAAGAACTTGAATTTCGTTTCAGACGCTGGCAGGATAACATTAAAATGCTCGCTGATTTCTGGCAGACAAGCCAGTATCTTGAAGCTACTATAAACGGCATACCGAATCTCATATGGTACAAGGACAAGGACGGAGTACACGAAAAAGTAAACGACAGTTTCTGCAGGACGGTAAACAAGACAAAAGATGATGTACAGGGCAAAAGACATGCATATATATGGGATGTGGAAGAAGACGATCCTGCGTGTATAGAATCGGAAAACCGCGTTATGAGTGAAGAGATAACGCTTGTTTCTGAGGAGACGATAATGACAGGAGAAGGCACACGTCTTCTTACTACTTACAAATCGCCGCTTTATGACTTTGACGGAAGTGTTATGGGTACTGTCGGTGTGGCGATAGATGTGACAAAAGAACGTGCTTACGAGCAGGAACTTCTGATGCAGAATCATACGCTGGAAACAATTTTTACAGCGATGGACTGCGGAGTGATGAGACATACACTAGACGGCTCGAAAATACTTAACATAAATGCTGCCGCGCTGAAAATACTGGGGTACAAATCACGAGAAGAACTTATGGAAAAGGGCTTTAATATGATAGCACCTTCGGTAGTTGATGCAGATAAAGAAAAGCTGCGTGAGCGAATAAAGACTCTTGAAAATCCGGGAGATATAGTAAGCGTGGAATACAGTGTGCAGCATGATGACGGCGAGATCATACACGTTATGGGCAGTGTAAAGCTGCTTGAAGAAAACGGACAGCGTCTTTATCAGCGTTTTCTCTTTGACAGCACGGAGCATAAGCTGGAGGAAGAGAAGAACGACAGACGGCAGATGGAACTCGTTCATGCACTTGGCATAGATTATAATCTTATCTGCGTATTTGACCTTGATACCGGCAAGGGCAATGCGGTAAGAATAGGAGAATGCAGAAAAGGGCTTTTGGATTCTCTGTTCAGCGATGAACTTTCGGCAAAGAATATAGAAAATTACATAGATACATGTGTTTACGAGGATGACAGAGATATGCTCAGAAGAGCGATCTGTTTTGAAAGACTTAAGAGTGAGCTTGCCGAGAAAAAGACGTATTATGTAAACTATCGTACTTTCTGTGAAAATTCAATAAGATATTTTCAGGTTAAAGCCGTACGTGCGGGATTATGGGAGGAAGATCACAGTATATTAATCGGATTCAGAAGCGTGGATGAAGAAACACGCGGTGAAATGGAGAAGAAGAGCGTGCTTGAGGAAGCGCTTCAGCAGGCCAATAAAGCCAATAAAGCAAAAACTGCATTCCTTTCAAATATGTCGCACGATATAAGAACGCCGATGAACGCTATAATAGGGTTTACGACACTTGCCATAAATCATATTGATAAAAAAGAACAGGTAGAGGCGTATTTAAGAAAGATAATGACATCAGGAAGCCATCTTCTCGGTCTTATAAACGATATTCTTGATATGAGCCATATAGAAAGCGGCAAGATACATTTGGACGAAAAGCCTTGCCGGATGCCGGAGATACTTCATGGACTTAAAAGTATTGTGCAGGCGGATGCGGACGCAAAGCAGCTTAAACTTAACATAGATGCTTCGGGAGTGCTTGACGAGACAATATACTGCGATAAATTAAGACTCAACCAGGTGCTTTTAAATCTTATGAGCAATGCTATAAAATATACTGATGCCGGAGGCAGGATAAATCTGAAAGTTACGGAGAAAGACGGAGCGCCTGCAGGATATGCAAACTATGAATTCGTGATCAAAGATACGGGAATAGGTATAAGCAGGGAATTTATAAAGCATATATTTGAACCTTTTGAACGCGAGAGAAATTCAACTATCAGCGGTATTCAAGGCACTGGACTCGGCATGGCAATAACCAAAAGCATTGTCGATATGATGAATGGACGCATAAAGGTCGAAAGCGAAGTAGGAGTAGGAACTGAGGTTACCGTACTTCTTACATTCCGTATTCATACGGATGAAAGTATACCTGAAGCCGAGTCATCGGTACGTGATAGAAAAACACTGCGTACGGGACGTATTCTTCTTACGGAGGACAATGAACTTAATCAGGAGATTGCCGAGGAAATCTTGACCGAGGCCGGATTTACCGTTGAAATTGCCGGCAACGGTAGGATCGCCGTCGATATGCTGGAAAATTCCGATCCTGATTATTACCAGCTTGTGCTTATGGATATCCAGATGCCGATTATGGACGGGTATGAAGCAACGAAAGCGATAAGAAAGCTTGAAGACAAGCGCCTTTCGACAATCCCTATTGTCGCTATGACGGCGAATGCGTTTGAAGAAGATAAACAGGCGGCGCTGAGATACGGGATGAATGCACATATTACAAAGCCTATAGATATAGATGTGCTACTTGAAACACTTGATAAAATGATGAGATAGATAATAAGGAACTGCTTTTTTCTAGTTTTTTATTGTAAATCGTATAGAGTTATGATAAAATAATACTATTATGCCGGCGTGATGGAATTGGCAGACGTGCGGGACTCAAAATCCCGTGGTGGCAACACCGTATGGGTTCGACCCCCATCGCC
>JAAWDW010000143.1 GCA_022793975.1 Bacillota bacterium | reverse complement strand
TTTTCTGGAGTCTGGCTTATGTGGATTGGTATGAATCAAAACAGCCGACAAAACAGGAAGCTTTTGATAAGCTGATACCGAGAATACATCCGGGAGCGGTAGTGCTACTTCACAGCACATCTAAGACAAACGGAGAGATACTCGATGAGTTGCTTACAAAGTGGGAAGAAGAAGGGTACATATTTAAACCGATAACGGAGCTTGCTTAGGCAAACTCCGTTTTAGTTATTTTTAGAATTTATTTTTAATTTCTGAGCAGTAATATGTCAGCATTTAGATGAGATTTGTCTGCGCAGGACCTTCTATGAGTTTTCCGTCTCTTGTGAAGCGCGAGCCGTGGCAAGGACAGTCGAAGCTGTCCTCGCCGGGGTTGTAAGTGAGCTTACAACCCAGATGCGTGCATCGTACCGGCTCGCCGCCAGGAAGTCCGACTTTTATCTCTTCGTTTTTACCGGTACATTCGCATTCTGTTTGTCCGGTTTTAATGCGTTTGTCGTCTTTAAATATATCAGCAGCGCTTTTAGAAAGACCTTTGACTGCATTGTAACCGTCAGATAGCATTTCTTTGAGATCGGCGGACAAGTTATGACGCTGAGGTGAAAATACATCGGCATAAGGATTGCTGCGTTCGCATATTAAATCAGATATTATATCTGCAGAGATCATAGATGAAGTCATTCCCCATTTTTTAAATCCGGTCGCTATATACCAATTTAACGTATCGTTTGAATATTTGCCTATGAACGGAACATAGTCGCCTGTAATACAGTCCTGTGCCGACCAATGTGCGGCTTCTTTTGCTTCGGGAAAGTACTGGCGTGCAGCTGACCTAAGCATTTCATATTTATTTTCATCGGTTTCGCCGGTCTTGTGGCTTCCTCCTCCGAAAAGTATGAGAGAACCTGCTTGTCTGAAAGAAAATTTGTCTTCATCTATGCAGTAATACATACCTTCATATGGTTTGCCTTTATTTATTCCTGATAAATATGTGCCGTTGTCTGAGATAACATTTGCAAGGGCGAGTACATAGCTTCGCTCCTGGTGCATTCTTATGAAATAGTATCCCGGTATGTTGACAAAGGGGTAGTGGCAGGCAAATATGACGCTGCCGGCTTTTACGGTAAAAGTGCCGTGCTTACTTTCAACGGCAATTTCGCTTTTTCCGTTTGCATTTTCGTTTACGGATATCACCTTGCTGTGCTCATATATTTTGAGCCTGTCTGATAACGTATAAAGAAATTTCAACGGATGAAACTGTGCCTGATTTGGGAAGCGCAGTGCGGAAACAGTTTTGAACGGAAGCGTTGTTTTGTTTGTGACTTCACAGGAAATGCCGAGTTTTTGAGCGGCATCGTATTCTTCTTTTACTTTTTCATCGGATATGCTTGAGTAAAGATATGCGTTTTGCATTTCAAAATCACAATCGATATTTTCTTTTTTTATTATTTCAGTGTAGGCTGCAATAGCTTTCATATTTGCTTCAGCGTAAAGACGTGCATTTTCCTCCCCTAAATCTTTGATAAGGCTGCTGTAAAAGAAATCGTGCTGTGCCGTTATCTTTGCCGTGGTATTTTTTGTCTGCCCGCCGCCGACTGTGCCGGCTTCGATTACCGTGACATCACAGCCGTCTTCCTTAAGCCGGTTTGCTGTAAGGATTCCGGCAAGTCCGGCGCCGATTACGGCAATTTCCGTACTTATGTTTTCTGAAAGTGCAGGGTGTGCTTTGTGATTTGTGCTTTTTTCCCATATTGATATACTATTCATAAAATTAGTTACCTCTTTTATATAATCTGTTTAATACAGATAATATTTACCAAAGCAAAATAAACGATACATATTTTTATATTTAATTTGGATAACATATTGACAGAGGAAGAATATGTATATATAATATAGCGTAAATTATATATTGCTTAAAGGGAGTAGTTTTAAGCCTGTACTTCAACAACCGATCGCTTGCGGTCTGGAGGCAGGTCCGCATTTTAGGTAACAAGACTTTGGCATAATTCATTGGCAGATTGCTAATATTATGTACAAAGTCTTTTTTATTACAGAGTGTATTTTTGCAGGCAATATTTACGCATAGCGGATGTTTAAGCATATATTGAAAAAGCGGTATTGAATCATCAGAACAGGAGGATTTATAAATTGGTTGAACAAAAAGAGAGGGAACTTGTACTCAAAGAATTGGCCGTGGAAAGAAACCTTGGACTTACTCAGGAAGAAGCAAGTGAAAGGCTTGAGACATACGGCAGAAATGAATTTGAGGAAAGCAAGAAAAAGACGAAAATTCAGATGTTTTTGTCACAGCTCAGAGACCCTATGATTTATATACTGGGAGCCGCCGTACTTATATCGGCTTTTCTCGGTGAGTACAGTGATTCACTCATAATTGTGGCGGTAATACTGTTGAATGCCGTTATCGGTATGGTACAGGAATCAAAGGCCGAGCAGTCGCTCGAAGCGCTTAAAAAAATGTCGAGTCCCAATGCACTTGTGAGAAGAGGAGGAAAGAACTTGGAAGTACCGGCAGCAGATTTGGTGCCAGGAGATATAGTTATTCTTGAAGCGGGAAGGATTGTTCCTGCGGATATGCGCCTTATAGAAACGGTGAACCTTAAAATAGAGGAATCGGCGCTTACGGGAGAATCGGTACCTGTAGATAAGGACGCATCTTTTGTCGCAGAAGGCGATGTAACACTGGGAGACAGAATAAATATGGCTTATATGTCGACAAGCGCATCATACGGAAGAGGCGAAGGCGTTGTTACGGCAACAGGTATGAACACTGAAATAGGAAAGATTGCAAGTATGATAAACAATACGGCTGATGAAATGACGCCGCTTCAGAAGAGACTTGCAGACCTCGGAAAGATGCTGGGAATACTGGCAGTACTTCTTTGCGCAGCGCTTTTCGCGATTGCCGTTATTCAGGACAGAAATATTATAGATATGATGCTGACTGCAATTTCGCTTGCTGTAGCAGCAATACCGGAGGGACTTCCTGCCGTAGTTACTATAGTGCTGGCACTTGGCGTTCAGCGTATGGTAAAAGTAAATACGATAGTAAGAAAACTGCCGGCAGTAGAAACTCTCGGAGCCGTAAGTGTAGTATGCTCTGATAAAACAGGTACGCTTACGCAGAATAAAATGACTGCTGTCAGACTTTATGTACCGGGCAGTATGAAAGATGTTTCCGCAGATGCGCTTGCCGAACTTTCGGGCAGTGAATCGGGAAATGAAAATGATGAATTCGGTAGAAAATACGAAGATTTGATTAAAGGCTTTATTTACTGCACCGATGCTGAAGTAAACGGAGAAAACCGCATAGGTGATCCGACGGAGCTTGCGCTTATAGATCTCGGAATAAATATAGGTATGGAAAAGAGCGTGATTCTTGCGAAGGCGCCGCGTATCAATGAGCAGGCATTTGATTCTGATCGTAAAATGATGACAACGGTACAGAAAGATGCTGAAAGCGGAAAGATTACGGCGTATACAAAGGGTGCTGTCGATAGGATGATAGGGAGATGTACTTCTGTTCTGGACTCGGCAGGATCCGGCAGTATACGTCCGATAACAAAAGAAGATATCGCAGAGATAGAAAGAGCGGCGCTGGAGATGGCAAAAGACGCACTCCGCGTGCTGGCACTGGCAGTAAAATATGACGACGATAGCGCAAGTGAAGAGTCGCTTGTGTTTATGGGACTTGTGGGTATGATAGACCCGCCGCGTCCTGAGGCAAAAGATGCGATACGCGTATTTGACGGCGCTTCCGTAAAAACGGTTATGATTACAGGTGACCATAAAGATACTGCGTTTGCGATAGCCAAGGAACTCGGAATAGCAAGCGATATATCACAGTGCATTACAGGTGATGAACTCAATGATATGACGCAGGAAGAACTTAACGGCATAGTAAGCGGACTCAGAGTATTTGCGAGAGTTTCACCAGAAAATAAGGTAATGATAGTAAATGCTTTCCGATCTCATGGTGATATCGTATCTATGACCGGTGACGGAGTAAACGATGCGCCTTCGCTTAAATCTGCCGATATCGGAGTTGCGATGGGAATTACGGGAACGGATGTTGCAAAGGGCGCTGCCGATATGGTGCTCATGGATGATAATTTTGCTACAATAAAGAGTGCCATTGAAGAGGGAAGAAATATTTATGCGAATATAAAGAAATCGGTGCTTTTCCTGCTTTCATCAAATCTTGGTGAAATTATGACGATGTTTACGGCGATACTTGTCGGACTTGCGGCGCCGCTTAAGGCGATTCATATACTTTGGGTAAATCTCATCACCGATTCGCTTCCTGCACTTGCGCTCGGAGTGGATACGGGGGATAAGGATGCTATGAGAAAGCCTCCTCGTGATCCTAAAGAGAGCCTCTTTGCACATGGCGGATATGTCATTACGATATTGTTCGGGCTTCTTATCGGGGCTATTACATTGATAGCATTTATATTTATTCCTGTGTATGAGCTTAGAGCACAGGGTACAGCAGTAACACTTGCGAATATAGATGCAATGCTTGATAACGAGTTCATATACCTTAAATCACAGACATATGCGTTTACGGTACTGGGAATATCACAGCTCTTTAATGCGATAGGTATGAGAAATTTGGATAGGTCGGTATTTACGATGAATCCGTTTAATAACAGAATGATGATTATTGCTGTAGTCGCGGGATTCCTGCTGCAGATTGCTGTAACGGAGATCCCATTCTTTGAAAATGTATTTGATGCGGCAGAACTTTCTCTGAGCGAGTGGCTTACGCTGACGGCGCTTTCAACGGCTCCAATATGGCTGCATGAGATAGTGGTCCTTGTGCGCAGATTATCAGGCAGACGCGTATCTGCACAATAAAATTGATATATCGTCTAATTGATAGAGAACGAGCTTCGGATTTAATATCCGAAGCTCGTTTTATGTTTTACAATATATGCTATAGGTCAAATTCGGGTACAAGCTCTACATAAAGGTCAGGATAATCCAAAATAAGGGCCGCTTCAAGCTCTTTTTGTATTTTGGCCAGCGCCGATATCGATATTGTGTCATTTGGTGTTTTAAAGTAAAGACTGATCCATAGTTTTCTTCCTGTTTTTATTATATCGTAAGTAATGATATCAATATTGTAAGCCGATAGAACACGAGATGAAATATTTTTGATATTCTCCACCGTTTCATTGTCAGGAGCAAAAAGGAAGAGTTCGCGTAGACTGACTATAACGGTTTTAATAGGGATCGGCAGTATAAATACCGAAAGCACAATTGCCATAATCTGATCGAGATAAGATGTAATATGTATGAGCCATTCCCAGTTAAATAATTTGGGAAGTATAAATGCGATGCCGAGTCCTGCACTTGCGATGGTGTCTATTATCCAGCTGTCAATTTCAACTTTTACAAGTATTGAACTGGTTTTCTTGTACAGTTTTCTTAGTATAAGAATTACAATAAGACTGATAAAAACTGCTGAAAATTCAAATGCCGCAACACTTGCAAACGGAACAATATGACCTCCGTCGCGTATGATCTGAATATTGCTTAAGACAAGTCCGACGGTAACGGCTGTGAGCATTGAGCCTTTTATAGTTATGAATATTGTTTCCACCTGAGAGTATCCAAAAGGGTGCTTTTCCGTGGTTGGTCTGTAAAGAAGCGGAATGATGCGAAGCGATGCTATGACCATGATCAGCTCGACCGCGTCGTAAACAGAGTCCATAAGAATTGATTGAGATGTTGTAAAAATAGCCATTACAAATTCTATGATAACAAAAAGAATGCCTCCGTACATAGAGATGGCGAGTGCGCGTTTTTCAAGTTTAAGTCTGTAATTTGGCGATGCAGTTTCCTTAGTATTTATGATATTACTGTCACTGTCACCGTCTGTTTCCTGTTCCATAATAAAATTACCTCTCTAAATTTAAAATATTTTTCTTTGATATGGTATCATAGGATTTTTTCAAAATCAAGGGAAATTGTATTTTTCGGACGTTCTTTTGTAACTCGAAACGGCTTTTTTCATAATATATATAGTATAAAGCAATGAAAGGGGATAATTATTTTGAATGATGCTGACAGAGCTGCGATGCAGCAGATCGAGCCATATATAGGGATGCCTATATATCTTGATGACTGTGACGATATTATGGACGGTATTTCAGATGGTAACAATGGAATGAATCCGGGAAATACTATGCCGGGCGAAAATGTTCCGATTGGTGTAAAACCGGTGGATTGTCTCAGTGATCTTCCGCTTGCTATGGCCTATGTGCCGATGCAGGGATGGGAAGAGACTTATGAGCCTGCGGAGGCACTTATGAACGGAACTGTTTTTCCGTGCCTTAATTTACCGTTTCTCGGAGGTGCAAAGAGATGACAAGAGAAGAAATGCTGAGAAGAGTGCAGATGCTTGACTTTGTGCTTGTAGATGTCAATTTGTTTTTAAATACTCATCCAAATGATACTGCCGCACTTAATTTTTACAACAAATACAATGAATTGCATAAGCAGGCGGTGGCAGAATTTGAGGACAGTTTCGGACCGCTTACGGCAGCGGGAGTTAATATAGAAGATGGCTGGAGCTGGATTGATAAGCCGTGGCCGTGGGAAATGGAGGGATAGAAATATATGTGGACTTATGAGAAGAAATTGCAGTTTCCGGTTAATATAAAAAATCCTAATCCGGCTATGGCTAAGTTTATAATTACACAGTTCGGCGGTCCGGACGGCGAACTTGCTGCGTCGCAGAGATATCTTTCACAAAGGTATTCGATGCCGTATAAACAGTGCATAGCAACTCTTTCGGATATCGGTACGGAAGAACTTGCGCATATGGAAATGATATGCGCTATCGTACACCAGTTGACAAGAAATCTGACTATGGAACAGATAAAGGAATCCGGATTTGACACATATTTTGTAGATCATACGGTAGGACTTTATCCTCAGGCAGCGGCAGGCTTCCCGTTTGATGCTCTTTGCTTTGCGTCAAAGGGTGATG
>JAAWDW010000004.1 GCA_022793975.1 Bacillota bacterium | reverse complement strand
CGAGATGATCTTCAAACGGGAATATTTTTAAATTAAGCCAGTCCTGTAAATTAAGTCCACCGCCGTAACCCCGCATAAGCGTCATCGGCGAATGCGTATGCGTATTGTAAAAGCCGCTCATAAGCAGCTTATTTTTTCCGTCGTATATTTCTTCTCCGTCATAATCCTGCGGAGCTTCTTTACCAATATAATCTATTCGCTCAGACTTTATGCCTACATACATATTTTCCTGCAAATCAAGATTTTCATTCAGAAGCGCGATGTTTTTAAAAAGCATATTTCTCTCCTTTAAATATACAATCAAATCTTTTCTAAAGTTTTCCTATTTAACAACTATATCATAATAAATCATTCTGTTCAATATTTGCAGATATGAAAACTGTGTACCGAATTCTGAAATAAAATAAAAACAGGAAGCCGTATCAAACTTCCTGTTAAAAACAATTGTACTCTTATTTTTCTTATTTTACAGGCTCAAAATCAGCAGCGCCATGCTTACATACAGGGCAGACAAAATCGTAAGGAAGTTCATCACCTTCATATATATATCCGCATACTTTGCATACAAAGCCTTTTTTATTTCCTGTCTGTGGCTTTGGTTTAACATTTTCCTGATAATATGAATATGTCATTGTTGCCGTATCCGATATCACCTTTGCATTCGTTACGTTGCAGATAAACATTCCGTGAGTATCAAGATCTATATACTTTTCCGTTCTAAGCGACATAAATGAATTTATATGATCTTTGAGTACCATAAGTCCGTTTTCGGAGCACCAGGCTTCAAGTCCGGAAAATTTATCGGTATCTCTTCCGCTTGCAAATCCGAAACGCTGAAACAAACTGAACGGAGCGTCTTTTGATATACAGTTTAAATTCATCACACCTTCATTTTTTATAACATCGTGCGAATAGTTCTGCTTATTTATAGTCACAGATATACGCGCAGGAGTATTGGTCACCTGATTTACAGAATTAACTATAAACCCGTTATCTTTTTTCCCGTCGTTTGATGTCACAACATAAAGCCCATATCCTATATTGAAAAAAGCCTTTGTATCTATTGTCTCAATCATTTTTTATACTTCGCTTTCTTTTTTCTTATTATTTGCTCTTGCTGTCTGTTTGATTCCTGTGATTTCAGTAAACGCTTTTTTATGCACGGCAGAGTTCATCTGCAAGAGCTTCAATCTGAGCCATGCTTTCGTCATTTAATGCAGATTTTACCGTTACTGTATTTTCCGCAAATCTAATATCCTTGCAGCCTTCAAGCATACCTTTCATAACCTTTGCCGCTGTTGATGCCCACGTACCGTTCTCAATAAAGGCGACAGTTCTGTTCTGATAGCTGTGCTCCTCAAGGCGATTGATGAAGTCGTGCATAAACGGGAATATTCCTCCGTTATATGTAATTGTCGCAAGTACAAGCTTGCCATACCTGAATGCATCTTCAACAGCTTCTGCCATATCGCAGCGCGCAAGATCATAAACGATTACTTTTTCACCTTTCTTTTCGAGAAGTTCCGCAAGCTTTTCCGCGGCTGTCTTTGTATGCCCGTAAACTGAAGTATATGCGATTACTGTGCCTTCCGATTCAACTCTGTATGACGACCAAATATCATAGAGATTAATGTAGTGTCCGAGATTTTCCGTAAGTACAGGTCCGTGCAGCGGACAGATTATTGCAATATCAAGCGATGCCGCTTTCTGCAGAAGTGTCTGTACCTGCTTGCCGTATTTTGCAACTATGCCTATATAATAGCGTCTTGCCTCACAGTCCCATTCTTCATCAGCATCGAGCGCTCCGAACTTTCCGAAACCATCCGCCGAGAATAGTACTTTGTCAGTGCTGTCGTAAGTAACCATTACCTCAGGCCAGTGTACCATAGGAGCAAAGACAAACGTCAGTGTATGACTTCCCAGACTGAGCGTATCTCCGTCGTTTACAACTACTTGCCTTTCCGCAAAATCCGTTCCGAAAAATTGTTTCATCATTGCGAAAGCTTTAGCGGTTGAAACTACTTTTGTATTTTTGTAAACTTGCATAAAATTCGCGATATTTGCCGAATGATCAGGCTCCATATGCTGAATAATAAGATAATCCGGCTCACGGTCTCCGAGCACTTTCTTTATATTATTTAACCATTCGTCTTTGAAGTTTGCGTCAACCGTATCCATAACGGCTACCTTTTCATCTGTAATTACATATGAGTTATATGCCATGCCGTTTTCTACAATATACTGTCCTTCAAACAAATCTACTTCGTGGTCGTTAACGCCTACATATTTTATATCTTTTGTGATTTTCATGTTACGTTCCCCTCCATATTCCGGCATCAGCCGCCTTTTTTTGTTTTCTCTTTTTTATATCGAAAATTATAATATCACATAAATACCCAATTTTCAATGCGCAAAATCATAAAATACTTTTTTCCGCATATTTTCCTGCATTTCGCAAATAATATGACTACACCAATCAACTGCAATTAAAGGAGATATAATGATGAAAGCAACAGGTATTGTGAGAAGAATCGACGATTTGGGACGTGTTGTAATACCTAAGGAAATAAGGCGCGTACTCAGGATCAGAGAAGGAGATCCGCTTGAAATTTACACAAATAACAGCGGAGAAGTTATATTAAAAAAATATTCACCTATAAATGAGCTCAGCCATTATGCAAGCGAATACGCAGAAACTGCGGCCAATATCCTCGGCGCTTCGGTACTGATTTCCGACACCGATCAGGTAATAGCCGTGTCAGGCGGTATTAAAAAAGATATGGTTGACAAAAAGATTGATTACGAACTTGACAAGATAATTCAGAGCAAGAACAGATTTTTAAACGATCACAAGATTGTCGTTCCTATCGTATCTCAGGGTGATGCAATAGGCTCAATTACAGTAATTCCGAAAGAACAGGACAAAGTTCTCGGCGATGCGGAACTCAAAGCTGCCGAAATAGGAGCAAGTTTTCTTGCCAAACAAATGGAAAGTTAGAGCACTACACGCGCTCTAACTTTTTTCCTTTCTGTATTCCGATAATAGCGCTTACGCATCCTATAACACAGAATGCCACGCAGATGAACATCGACATTGTAAAATCACCGTCGTTAAGGTCTGCTATAAATCCCCAAAGCGACTGCATTGCCGCATTGATCACTCCGTTTATGAGCGAGATCCTTGCCTGTATCTTTGTATACTCTCTTATTCCGAACGCATCTATGACAACAAGCGGATTAAGCACTGTAGCAGATGCATAAATTATGCCAAACATAGCAGCTCCTGCCTGCATCATAAAAGTTGAAGACGAACCGAAGAACAGCATCAGCAATAGTCCCGCTACCGAAATGCCGGCTCCGATTGTCACTGCTAAAGGTGTATTTCTATCGGAAACGGCTCCAAGCGTATTCTTGCCCACCAGCGTACCTATCTGTGAAATGCCCGCAAGCGTGGCCGCAAACGTAAGTGACGCACCCAGCGATGACGCATACGAAGGTAGGAACGGTACAAAACCGCTTGCAGATCCTATCGTCATAAGGCTGAGCACAATATAAATAAATGCACTTGAGCGCACAGCTTTTTCCACAGGAACTCCTGTTGCCTCTGCGGCATCGGCTTTCCCTTCTGCCGCTTCGCGCTCTGCTTCTTCAATTCCGTAAGGCCTTAAGCCTACATCAAGTGGATCGTCTTTGAACACAAAAATCGCAAACGGCAGTGCAATAAATGCGACAATCCCCGCATATAAAAGATATGTCTTTTCCCATCCGAAGTGCGCCATAAAATTTCCAGCCAGCGGATTTATTATTATTCCGCTGACACCCGTCATAGATGAGGCAAAACCAATAAAAAATCCCACTTTTTTTCTAAACCATCTGTTAAGCACGACTGTATTTAGTGTCGACGTCGTAAACGCCGAAACAAATCCCAGTATAACCGCTGTCAGATAGAAAAGATATACCTTTGTAAACAGTGCCTGCAGCGCAAAACACAGCGCCTGCAGCACGAGATCTGCTATTAAAATATGTTTCAGCTTATAGCGTTCTATAAGCTTGCTTACAAACATCATTGAAACCGAACTTGCGAGAGACATCACCGTTGCATAAAAAGCGAACATACCGCGGCTTACTCCCAGCGCCTCACTGACAGGCGTATAAAAAATACCCGCACAGCCGAACAAAAGCGCCACGCTCGTAAATGAAAAGATGCAGCAGCATACTACGATATAAAATCCGTAATGTAATTTCTGTTTTTCCTTCACTGTTTCCATAATTGCCTATATATTCTTATCCTTTCATATGTCCTTGCAAACAATTTATTCTACATAATTACTCAATTTTTGTCAACTTCCAATTTAATACTGTCTTGATTCAGCGTTTCCAGAAGAGCGATTACTTCACTGAGTTTATCTTTCTTTCCGCCCTCAAGAGTATACCTTACAAACGGTTTTACGCCACCATGTATTAATATGCGCTTTCCGTATAACGATACGGCATTTGCAAGCGCCTCCGGTTTAAGTCCGTTTACTGCCGTAAAATCGAGTACAATTCGTCTGCTCGTTTTCCCGGCCGCTGTCACATTCTCTTCGCATACACGTGTTGCCCCTATACGTTCTGCCGCTGACCTTATACGCGATATTTTCATAAGATTAACAGTTTCTTTCGGAATATCACCGAATCTGTCTATAAGTTCATCCGTAAGTTCATTTTCTTCTTCATCTGACAGTATGCCTGCTATCCGTTTATACATTGCCAGCTTTGTTACTTCATCTCCAATATAGCTGTCCGGAATATAAGCAGCAGCGGCAAGTTCTATAGACGCTTCTTCCGCATTTGGATTTACAATTTCCCCTTTAAGTGCTCTGACCGCGTCATCCACAAGCTTGCAGTAAAGTTCATATCCTACGCTCATCATATGTCCGCTCTGTGCCGTGCCGAGTATATTGCCGGCGCCTCTTATCTCAAGATCTCTCATTGCCACCTTAAAACCGGCACCGAATTCCGTAAATTCCTTTATCGCACGCAGCCTCTTCTCCGCTATTTCCGTAAGCACTTTATCTTTCTGATACATCAAATACGCATATGCCATTCTGTTGCTTCTGCCCACTCTCCCGCGCAGCTGATACAGCTGAGAAAGCCCCAGTTTATCGGCATTCAATATTATTATTGTATTTACGTTGGGTATATCTATCCCCGACTCTATAATAGTAGTAGCTATGAGTACATTCGTCTCTCCGTTGATAAACTCCAGCATTATATGTTCAAGCTGTCTTTCATCCATTTGACCGTGCCCGACAGCCACTTTTGCATCTGGGATTATACTGCTTATCTCGGCAGCAATTTTATTTATACCCTGTACTCTGTTAAAAACAACATAAACCTGACCGCCGCGGGAAAGTTCTCTTTCGATAATTTCTTTTATGAGCGCATAATCCTGTTCAAGTACATAAGTCTGCACCGGATAACGCTCTTCCGGCGGCTGCTCTATGGTGCTCATAT
>JAAWDW010000142.1 GCA_022793975.1 Bacillota bacterium | reverse complement strand
GCTTAAAATGCTGCATCCGTTTATGCCGTTCATCACGGAAGAAATATGGAGCTTCCTGCCGCGCCTCGCAGCTGATAAAAAAGCAGAAAATCCGTATGATTTCCTTATGAAAGCTGACTGGCCGAGATACGATGAAAATCTTATATTTGAAGAAGATGTAAAGATACTCGAAACGGCGATGGACGCCATAAGAAGTATAAGAAATATAAGAGCGGAAGCGGAAACAGCACCGAGCAAGAAACTGCGTGCCGTAATTGTAGCGGAAGGCGAAGCGCTGACACGTGTAAAGAAAGGCGAAAATTATATGAAGAGCCTTGCCAATCTTGAAAGTATAACATTTGCGGAAAGCAAGGATGCGGCACCGGAAGACGTAATGTCGGCAGTAATAGACGGTGCGGAAATACTCATTCCGACAGGTGATCTTGTAGACTACAAAGCTGAGTTTGAACGCTTGACGAAAGAAAAGGCAAGACTAGAAAACGAAGTGAAGAGAGTACAGGGGATGTTGGCCAACCCGGGTTTCGTGAACAAAGCTCCGGCGGCAAAGATAGAAGAAGAAAAAGAAAAGATGGCGAAATACGAAGATATGCTGGAAAAGGTAACTTCACGTCTTGCACTTGCGGCAAAAAAATTGTAAAATAATATAAGAAATAAATGCAAGCGTCCCTTTGTAAATAGGGGGCGCTTACTGCTACTTATATAAAATCAAAAGGAATACGAGAGAGGAAAAGAGACTACAGAAGATGAAAGAAGCAGATAACAAAGAAAACGAAAGCAGAGCCAAAAGTGCAATAGAAAAAATAGGTGAATTTCACAGATTCGGCAGTGTACTCGGACTTGAACGTATGAACGAGCTGATGAAGAGGCTTGGTAATCCCGAAAAAGACTTAAAATGTATTCACGTGGCCGGTACAAACGGCAAAGGCTCGGTGTGCAGGTTTATATATTCGGCGCTTTGCGCAAATGGCTATAAGACAGGCATCTATACATCACCGTACCTTACAGTATTCAACGAGAGAATAGAGCTTGACGGAGAATATATAAGCGATGCAGATCTCGAAAAATATACGGAAGAAGTACTGGTAAAAGTAAATGAAATGACAGCGGACGGATTCGATTCGCCGACTGAATTCGAAGTAATTACTGCGGTTGCATTCTTGTATTTTGCGAGAAAAGGCTGTGACTATGCCGTAATGGAAGTCGGACTCGGAGGCAGGGGCGATTCGACCAATATCATAGAAAAACCGCTTGTTTGTGTCATAACATCGATTTCATACGATCACACGGACCGACTTGGGAACACGCTTACCGAGATTGCCCGCGAAAAAGCAGGCATCATAAAGCCGGGGGTACCCGTTATTATGAATGTTGATACGGAAGAAGCGGCAAAGGAGATAGCACGCGCCGCGTATAAAAACGGCTGTGTACTTCACAACGTAGGCAGCATAAAATATGTAAACATCGAAAATGATATAGACGGAAGCACATTCGATACCGTCATAGGAGAAACAGAGTACAAAGATGTAAGAATATCTATGCTCGGAAAGCCTCAGATAGAAAATGCGCTGACGGCGCTGATGACTCTTGAAACAATGAGGCAGCGTCGAGATATAAAAGTTGAGCGCAGTAAGCTTTATCAGGGCCTTGCCGCAGCTAAAAATATCGGCAGATTTGAAATTGTCAATCGTACATCTTGCGGACCGTGTATTATTCTGGACGGCGCGCATAATGAAGCAGGAGCGGCAGCACTTGCGGAAACACTGAAAACTCACTTTCCGGGAAAAAGAATACTTGCGGTTGCGGGAGTGCTTTCGGATAAAGCAGCAGATAAAATAACGGAAAGCATGTGCAGCGTATGCGAAAGCTTCATAGCAACAGAGCCGAGAAATGAGCGCAGTCTTAATGCGTCTCTGCTTGCGGAAATGATAGAAAAAGCGGGCAGACCGTGCGAGGTTGAAAGAGAGCCGAAAAAGGCACTTGCGAAAGCACTTGCCGGAGCCGAAAAAGAAAACTTTGATGCAGTGCTTATAGCAGGGTCACTTTATCTGATAGGTGAACTTAGAGGTGTTTTGCTTGAGGGGAGAGAATAAAATGAGTGAAATTGAAAGATATAAAATCGAAACCAATGACGAGCAGAGAAAAGTACTGCTCATATACAATCCGAATTCGGGAAACGGAATGTTTCTGCGGTATCTTGATCTCATAATTTCCAAATTTCAGGACAGAGGATTTCTCATAAGGCCTGTGAGGGGGGCAAGCGGCGAAATGCTTGATTATGTCTTTTCGCATATTCACGTTGAGCAGTACAGGCAGATAATAATAGCGGGAGGAGACGGCACGGTAAATATTGTCGTTAACGCTATGATGAAGTACGGCATAGACCTTCCGATTGCTATATTTCCTTCGGGAACGGCAAATGATTTTGCGTATTATATGAATATACCACATGAAATAAATCAAATGATAGATGTGGCACTCGGAGACGAATTTGTATATGCCGATGTGGCGAAAATGAACGATAAATATTATATAAATGTGGCAGCAATGGGCACGCTTGTCGATGTTTCGCAGAAGACTGATCCGAATCTCAAAAATACTATCGGAATAATGGCGTATTACCTTAAAGGAATTTCTGAGATTCCCAATCTGCACGCTATTCCGATATCAATAAAGAGTAAGGAGCATACCGAAGATGTTGAAATGTACTTTATGGTGGTGATGAACGGCGGATCGGCAGGCGGTTTCAGACGCGTTGCACCTGAGTCCGATATCAGAGACGGGCTTCTTGATGTCATAGTATTTAAAAAGATGCTGCTGCCGGAATTTGCGCCGCTCTTCTTTGAAGTACTTGCGGGTCATCATCCGCACAATAAGAATGTGCTGTATTTTAAAACTGACGAGCTTTTCCTCGAATCGCCTGAAGATGTTTCGACAGATGTGGACGGGGAGAAAGGTGAGAAATTTCCGCTTCATTTTACAGTGCTGCACAATAAACTGAAGATATTTTATTCAGAGCCGCCGGAAATAACGGAAGAAGAGCTTGCGGAAAGATACAGGCACAGAGTTATGGTATAAATGTAAATTCGTTCTCATAATATGTAAATACATACATTTGCATAGGAGGACGGACACAGATGGAAACCAATCCGGATATCATAGAAACAAACAGGGCCAGACTTACGGGCGAACTGTTAAAGGAACTTGATTTCAGCCACAGGACTTACGGAGAAGCGTTTTATGAGACGCTGATCGGAGTTGAAAGAAGCAGCGGATACAGAGATGAGATAAGACTGCAGATTTCGGAGAGACTGCTGCTCGGCCTTGATCTTCATATAGGATCAAGAGTTGATGTGCGCGGACAGGTTCGTACATATAACGAAGAAATTGAAGGAAAAAGCAAGCTTAACATTGTTGTATTTGCACGCGAAATTTCGGAAATTCCGGAAGATGAGCAGCTTTTTTATGAAAATGAAATATATCTTGACGGACATATCTGCAAAGCGCCGATCAGACGCACATCGCCGCTCGGAAGAGAGATCTGCGATATTATGCTTGCAGTAAACAGGATGTACAATAAATCCGACTATATTCCATGCATCGCGTGGGGAAGAAACGCGTCATATGCGGGTGTACTCGATGTCGGAATGCGGCTTACGCTTACGGGAAGAATACAGAGTCGTGAATACAGGAAGAAGGACAGTATGGGAAACAGTACGCTTCATGTGGCATACGAAGTTTCTGTTGTTAAAATAGAAGGTTGATGTGCCGAAAATACCTTTTAAAAAGAGCCTTCTTGCTATATAATATATAATAGGTGTTTTTATATGCCAAGGAGGAAAAATGAGAAT
>JAAWDW010000141.1 GCA_022793975.1 Bacillota bacterium | reverse complement strand
GGCTGCTCGTGTATCTCTTTGAGCATAAAATGACTGTATCCGTCTTTTTCCGCTGCATCTGCATCCCAAGTTACATGGAATACATCGCGTTTTACTCTTTTTCTCTCTGCATTATATATTTTTATCTCATCTGCTGTAACGACTACAGTTTCGTTATTTTCAATGAGGTAAATTTCTTTTACATACTTGAGAAGTGCCGGAATATCTGACGCTATAAAGTTGCATCCCCGGCCGATACCGGCAATAAGCGGTGCATCCTTTCTTACGGCAACTATCTTATCCGGCTCATCCTTTGCAACCACGCAGAGCGCATAAGCTCCGCGCATGCGGTCTACCGCTTTATACACCGCATCTTCAAGATTTCCATCGTAGTATATACCTATGAGATGTGCTATTACTTCACTGTCCGTTTCCGATTTAAATGTCACACCGTAATCCTTTGCCAGCCATTCCTTTATCTCAATATAATTTTCAATAATGCCGTTGTGAACAATAGCAATACTTCCGTCGCCATTAGCATGCGGATGTGCATTGATATCCGAAGGCGCCCCATGCGTTGCCCATCTTGTGTGTCCTATACCGGTGTGAGCATCTATTTCTTCCTTTGCCAGCATATCTTCAAGATTGCTTATTCTTCCTATGCACTTTCTTATCTCTATTTTACCGCCTGCGTCAAATGCAATTCCGGACGAATCATATCCTCTGTATTCGAGTTTTTTGAGTCCGTTAATAATTATTTCACGGGCGCTGCCGTTGCCGACATAACCGACTATACCGCACATATCAATTCTCCCTTCTCTCAGCTCTTATTTATCCTCTAACCGAAACGCTTTGTCAGAAGTACCGCAAGGTCTTCCGCCAGTTTCGTAATCTGCTCTGTATCATTTCCTTCTATCATAACACGTACAAGCGGCTCAGTTCCCGACGGACGTATCAGCACTCTGCCCTCGCCCTCCATAAGAGCTTCAAGCCTTGCGATCTCAGCAGCAATTTCCGGATCATCTGCGTACTTTTTCTTATTCTCGTTCTTCACCGATGCGTTTTTAAGTACCTGCGGATAAATCTCAATTTCGTCCGCAAGCTCACTCGGCTTCTTTCCGAGCAATTTCACAGCCTTCAGAAGCTGTAGCGATGAAAGAATACCGTCTCCCGTCGTTGTATAATTCAGGAATATTATATGGCCCGACTGCTCGCCTCCCAGCACGCAACCTGTTTTAAGCATACTTTCAAGTACGTATCTGTCACCTACAGATGTCACATCAACAGTACAGCCAAGCTTTTCTATGTACTTATGAAAACCTATATTGCTCATAACGGTCGCCGTTACCTTGTCGCCTTTAAGCTGACCTGTTTCTTTGAGCATCTTCGCACATATACATATCGTGCGGTCACCATCGATAATTCTGCCTTTTTCATCAACAACTATGAGCCTGTCGGCATCACCGTCATATGCAAGGCCAATATCGGCGCCGGTTTCAACCACTTTTCTCTGCAAGTTTTCCGGATGTGTAGAACCACACCCAGCATTTATATTCATTCCGTCCGGAGTGTTTGAAAGCATTATTACGTCCGCTCCCAGTCCTTTATAAACAGTTTCCGCGGCTTTGTATGCCGCTCCGTTTGCACAGTCGAGCACTATTTTCATATCGCTTATGTCACAGTCTATCGTTGTTTTCAAAAACTCCGTATATTTTTCAAGTGCCGCTTCGTCAGCTTCCAGACATCTTCCCAGATGTTCTCCTGTTATATGACTGTTTACATCCGTACCTCTTATTATTATATCCTCTATCTGCTCTTCAAGGTCATCATCAAGCTTAAAGCCGTCACCGTTAAAGAATTTGATACCGTTATATTCAAACGGATTATGAGATGCGGAAATAACAACACCCGCGTCAGCTTTATAATACCTTACAAGGTATGCTATTGCCGGTGTCGGAAGCACGCCTACTTTTATCACATTTCCGCCCATCGCAAGTATTCCCGCTGAAATTGCGTCTTCGAGCATATCGCCCGATATTCTCGTATCTTTGCCGATAAGCACTACCGGTTTTTTATTATCTTTTGAAAGTACATATGCTCCGGCTTTGCCGAGGTTAAATGCAAGTTCGGGAGTCAGTTCCTTATTCGCAATGCCTCTGACACCATCCGTTCCGAAAAGTCTTCCCATTTGAGTCTTTCCTTTCATTCAGTCTGATTTTGTTATCTGTATTATTTCGTTATTTGTGCTTTTATTCCGTCTGCTGTTCGTCCGTATCCTGATGCTGCGGTTCTTCATCGTTTATGACTATAGATGCTTCAATGTCTGTTTCACCGCGCGCAAGAGAAACTCCTCCCGGTAGTTCGAGCCGCACCGCTACAGATCCGCTCTCCGACATTCCGCTTATATCAACACTGCCTTTTATTTCGCTCAGGTTCCTTATTGTATTTCTTCTCCCGCGCACTGTCACATTTTCACGCACAGAAATGCTGGCTGTCTTGCCCTCTGCAGGCTCTCCTGACGTTTCCACAATAAGCGGTACAGTTTTTGTATAATAAACAGTCGTCGAAACTTCGGTATTCTTCGGAATAACATTCACGCCAGCCACTTGCACTCCTTGTGCATCGACAGGAATAAGTGACGCCGTCTGAGTACTTTCGCCATCGATCATACTTGCTGTAGGTATGCTCGCACTGACATATGCCACACTTGCAACGAGTGTCGAAGCACCTTTTACCGTAACTTTTTCGGCTTCCGCTGTTACACTGCCTATTTCGGCATCAGCAGGAAGCGGACTGTCCGGTATTACACGTACTTCTTTTTCGCTCTCCGTAATCCTGTCTATATTCAGTACTATTTTGTTCGGTATAACTTCCACTGCGGAAACATTCTCCGGCGTTCTCACATTAAGTTCAAGCACCGCCTCTCCTTCGCCACAGCCTTCCAAATCGGCAGTCACTCGTATATCTCCCGCTTTAATATTTCCCGCATCTTTTTTCTTACCCTGCACCTTTACATCTACAGTATAGTCCTGGGGATTTAAAATTATTAAACCCTTCTCCTCCATCGAATCAGTATTCAGCATCTGCACAGGCACATTACCTATCGTCGGTTTTATAACAGGATTTGTTTCCCATATAACGTACCCCCAGAGTATTGTCGCCATAAGGAGGGAAATCACTTTCATAGCTGTCTTACTTTGAAACATTTTTCCTCCTTCCTATCATATTCTTGAGTTCATTAAGCTTATTGTCGCTTTCAGGCTCAATATATATGTTAAGCAATGTTTTTTCTACTGTCTTTATGTCCAAAAATCTCGACAGCTTGCCGTCTATCGCCATCGATATAATTCCTGTTTCTTCACTGACTATAAGCGCTATCGCGTCAGAATTTTCCGTTATGCCTATTCCGGCTCTGTGTCTGGTGCCTAGTTCTTTGTTTAAGGCCTTATTCTGCGTAAGCGGCAGTACACACCCCGCCGCACGCATCCTGTCTCCGCGTATTATAACGGCTCCGTCATGAAGCGGCGCTCCCTCGTAAAAGATATTTCCAAGTATCTCCGAGCTTATCTCCGCATCCACGACTGTACCTGTCTCTATGATATCGGTCAGCGCTGTTTCCCGCTCTATTATAATAAGCGCGCCTGTCCTGCTCTGCGAAAAGCTCTCCACTGCTCTCACAAATTCCGAAGTTATGTATTTGGCTCTGTCTTTGTCTATCTGGTTAAAATTGCCAGGAACAAACTTGCTTCGCCCCAGATATTCAAGCCCGCGTCTAAGCTCAGGCTGAAATATGATAACAAGCGCCACGACACCTATCGTCATTGTATTTTTTAATATCCAGTTTATTGTATAAAAGTTGAAAATTTCAGAAATAAAGGTTACAACAATTAAAACGAGCAGACCTTTTATAAGCTGTGCTGCCCTTGTTTC
>JAAWDW010000140.1 GCA_022793975.1 Bacillota bacterium | reverse complement strand
GCTTGACGAGCCGACAAATCATCTTGATATAGGTACGCTCAAATGGCTGGAGCAGTATCTCAAAGCTTATAAAGGCACCGTGCTCATAATTTCCCACGACAGATATTTTCTCGACCAGCTCGTAAATAAAATATTTGAAGTGGAAAATCATAAACTTTATGTGTATGACGGCAACTACAGTACATTTGCGCAGAAAAAAGCTGAAAGGCGCACAGCTGAAATGCGTAAGTACGAAAAACAGCAGACTGAAATAGCAAGGCAGGAAGAGATAATCAGGCGCTTTAAACAGCATAATACGGAGCATCTCACGAAAAGAGCGAAATCAAGAGAAAAGATGCTGGAACATATGGAGATAATTGAAAGGCCGGATAATCTGCCGGATAAAGTAAAAATCCAATTTAAACAAAACTTTAAGAGCGGAAACGACGTACTGACCGGTGAAAATTTGTCAATGGGCTTTGGCTTTGGACAAGAAAGGCGCGAACTCTTCAGCGAAGTAAATTTTGATATAAAACGCGGTGAACGAATTTGCATTGTCGGACCTAACGGTATAGGGAAGACAACGCTTCTGAAGATTATGATGCAGCAGATGCTTCCTGACAGTGGTCGCGTAAAAATCGGACATAATGTAGCATTCGGATATTATGATCAGGGACAGCGCCTTTTAAATGACAGAAATACGGTGCTCGGAGAACTGAAAGAGTCGTACAGACTTTATACCGATACGGATATGAGAAATATTCTCGGTTGTTTTTTATTCCGCGGAGAAGATGTTTTTCTAGAAGTTGGTGCGCTTTCCGGCGGAGAAAAAGCCAGACTTTCACTTCTTAAAATGATGCTTTCGGGTGCAAATACACTTGTACTTGATGAGCCGACAAATCACCTGGATATAGATTCAAAGGAAATATTCGAGGATGCGCTGCTTGATTTTCCGGGTACAGTCATAGTTGTATCGCACGACAGATATTTTCTTAATAAGATACCAACGAGAATATTTGAGCTTACATCTGACGGTATAACCGAATATCTGGGTACATACGATTATTATGTGGAAAAGAAGCAGTCGGTTGAATCAGGGAAAAAATATCTTGAGGGGCTTTCGGCGCAGACGGGAAGTGTAAATATTCGCTCTGATAGGGATAAAAAAGAAAATAATGCGGAAATTACAAAAGAGACATTGGCCGGGAGTGTTTCTGCGATTACTGAAGGAAGTGTGCGCGCGTCTATGCCGGAAACAGAAAACAGCGCAGAGGCACGAAGACTTCAAAAGGAGCGTGAACGCGATGAAAGAAGGCGCGATCGTCTTATAGAACAGCTGGAAAGAGAGATAGAAGAACTTGAAGGCAGTATTGCAGATATAACGAAAAAAATGGCACAGCCGGAGAATCTTTCAAATCATCAGCTTCTTGCAGAGTTAAACGCAGAAATGGACGAGGACAGCAGGCTTCTTTCGGAAAAATATGAGGAATGGGAAAGGCTCTCCTTGGAAAAATCAAAAAAAGAATAAAAATTTGTTGCATATGGGGTGACTCATATATATAATAAAGAATGTATAAAAAAGTGATATAACAGGTACGGAGGTTTATCATGACTTTTGAAAAAATAAAAGAAATTATTATTGAGCAGCTTAATGTGGATGAAGACGATGTAACAATGGATACACATCTTATGAAAGATCTTGAAGCCGACTCACTGGACGCTGTTGAAATAATTATGGCGATAGAAGATGAGTTTGAAATTGAGATCCCTGATGAGGACGCGGAGAAATTTCAAAGCGTTTCCGATATCGTAAGATATGTGGAAGAAAGAACAAATTAGAGAGAATTTTATATGAAAGAAAAAGCAAAAATTTCGAATGCGGTCATAAAAAGACTGCCGAGGTACAGAAGGTATCTTAAAGAACTCAGCAAAAAGGGAGTAGACAAGATATCATCAAACGAGTTTTCCAGCTTGATTGGCTATACGGCATCGCAGATCAGACAGGATCTCAATAATTTCGGCGGATTCGGACAGCAAGGGTACGGATATAATGTTGAAGGGCTCTACAACGAAATAAGCGCCATACTCGGTCTTGACAAACAGTATAAAATGGTTGTTGTAGGCGCGGGCAATCTGGGACAGGCGATTGTAAATTACACATATTCTAAGTCAGGGTTTAATGTTGAGGGAATTTTTGAAGTAAACCCGCGGCTCATAGGGATTTCCATAAATGATATTAAAATAATGGACTATGAGGGACTTGTGGAGTTTGTCGAAGATAATAATATTGATATCGGTATTATCTGTGTTACCAGAGACAATGCGCAGGAAGTTGCCGATAAGCTTTGTTTTGCGGGCATAAGAGGCATTTGGAATTTTGCACCGGTGGATATAGAAGTGCCGGACTGCGTATCGCTTGAGAATGTTCATTTGTCGGACTCTCTGCACTCACTTGCGTATCATATGAACAGAGATAGCAAGCTGAGAGAGGAGAAGGCACAGAAAGCAAGGAAAAAGAGCGAGAGTAAAACTAAATAACAAAAAATAAAATAACCGTTTCAATTGAGAAACGGTTATTGCTTATTCTCTCGTATAATTAAGCCTGCGGAGCGTCAACCGGGCAAGCGTTTGCACATGAACCGCAGTCAATGCACTTGTCAGGATCGATCTGGTACTGAGTATCTCCCTGGGAAATAGCTTCTACAGGGCATTCAGCAGCACAAGCGCCGCAGCTTATACAAGCATCGCTGATTTTGTAAGCCATAATGATATCCTCCTTAAAAATTTAAATAGTCAATCTTACGATATAAAGGTATTATAACAGAAGTAAGCGGAGAAGTAAAGATGAAAGTTTATGCTTTGGTAGGAAAAAGCGGCACGGGCAAAAGCTTCCAGGCAACATATCTGTGCGGACAAATGAATATAGAATATATTATAGATGACGGGCTTCTTATAGGCAGGGCGTCAGTTATTGCGGGCATTTCGGCCAAGAGGCAGCAGACTAAAGTGGGCGCTGTAAAAACGGCACTTTTTACAGACGAGACACATATGCGCGAGGTCAGAGACAAGCTTGCGGAAATATCTCCTGAACGTATTCTTGTAATAGGTACGGGACGGAATATGGTATTTAAAATATGTGATCGTCTTGGGCTTCCTGCGCCGGAACTTGTTATAAATATAGAAGATATTACGACAGAAGAAGAACGGAATGCGGCATACCGTCAGAGATATGAACAGGGAAAGCATGTGATACCTGTACCGACATTTGAACTTAAAAAAGAATTTTCCGGATATTTTATGAATCCTCTCAGGTGGTTTATAGGTCGCGGCAGCAAAAATAATGACAGAGGAGAACGCACAGTCGTGCGGCCGACATACAGTTATCTTGGAAAATATAATATAAGTGATAAAGTTATTACCGATATAATAAACCATATATGTATGAAATCAGGCGATGTGTTTAAAGTGAGTAAGATAAGCGTATATAAAACGGGGGAGGGGATAAAGATAAAAGCCTTTCTCGTGATGTACGGCGGGAGAAATATTATCACGGCGGCTGAGAAAATACAGAGCGAAATAGCAAAACAGACGGAAATGATGACAGCATTTAATGTAGAAGAGATGAATATAGAAATAAGAGGTTTAAAATGCAGCTGATAAAGGAAGTAAAAGATTTTGATTTAAAGCATATATTTGACTGCGGGCAATGTTTTCGCTGGGAGGAAGAGGAAGACGGGAGCTATACGGGAACGGCATTCGGCAAGACAGTAAATATGCAGTTTGAATGTGCTGGTATCGGTGAAGAAAATGCTGAAAAGGCAGACGGGGATGACAGCAGGAGCATTGACGACTGCAGCGGCCGTCTTATAATCGATGGCGCATCGGAAGATGATTTTGAAAAAATCTGGCGCTCTTATCTCGATCTTGACAGAGATTACGGCGAGATAAAGAAAACGCTGACAGCGGGTGATCCTGTGGTGGGAAACGCCATAAAATCAGGTGCGGGAATAAGGCTTCTCAATCAGGACAACTGGGAAACACTTATTTCCTTTATAATTTCTCAGAATAATAATATTCCGAGGATAAAAAAGTGCATCGAAAATCTTTCGGCAGCGTTCGGCGAGGAATTACCGGAATATCGCGGGAGAAAAAGATATGCCTTTCCGACATTTGAGAAATTGGCTGAGCTTGAACCCGAAGATCTTTCGGAAATACGCCTCGGATACAGAGCGCGTTACATAACGGAAACGGCAAAAGCTGTTGCAGAGGACGGCGGCAGAATGTTGTATTCTCTCAATCAAGTGCCGACAAAAGATGCATACGAATACCTGACCAGCCTATGCGGTGTGGGACCTAAAGTGGCAAACTGCATACTTCTTTTTTCTATGGAGAAGTACGAAAGTTTTCCAATTGATGTATGGGTTAGGCGGGTTATGAACAGACTCTATAATATAGACGAAAGCGATGTCAAGGGAATGGCGGCTTTTGCCGGTGAAAAATTCGGCGCTTACGGCGGATTTGCACAACAGTATCTTTTTTATTACATGCGCGGATTTGCCGAATGAGTACATAACCAAATGGTTTTGCGAATCCGGTGAAACAGTGCGAAGATAAAAAGTATAATTTACCGAAAAATTTTGGTTAAATCTGTTGACATTACCGAAAAAAAGATGTACAGTATAGTTAGCACTCAAACAAGATGAGTGCTAACAAAGCAAAAAGGGTTTAATCCATAAACTTAAATATATGATAGTCAGAAAGGAGAATTTGGTATGAGTTTTGGTATCAAGCCTCTCGGAACGAGAGTAGTAATGAAGAGATTTGAAGCAGAGGAAAAGACACAGGGAGGCATTATTCTTTCCGGTCAGGCAAAAGAACAGCCGCAGATGGCTGAAATAGTTGCGGCAGGACCGGGAACAAAAGACGAAAAGATGGAGCTTGCTGCCGGAGACAAGGTTGTATTTTCAAAGTATGCGGGCACTGAGATTAAGTATCAGGGCGAAGAGTACATCATTATGAAGCAGGAAGATATACTTGCAAAAGTAGACTAATTAAAAATTTCATATAGGAGAGAGGGAATTAAAATGGCAAAGGAATTACATTACGGCGAAGACGCCAGAAGAAAACTGCAGGCAGGAGTTGATCAGCTTGCAAATACAGTAAAAATTACGCTCGGACCTAAGGGCAGAAATGTGCTTCTTGAAAAGAAGTTTGGCTCACCGCTTATTACTAACGACGGTGTGACTATTGCAAGAGAAATAGAGCTTGAAGATCCTATCGAAAATATGGGCGCACAGCTTGTAAAGGAAGTTGCTACAAAGACTAATGATGTTGCGGGAGACGGTACGACGACTGCCACGCTGCTTGCGCAGATTATAATAAGAGAAGGATTTAAAAATGTTGCCGCAGGGGCAAATCCGATGGTAATAAGAAGGGGCATTCAGAGCGCTGTTGATGTAGCTTGTGAGGAAATTAAGAAGCTTTCGCAGGTTGTTGATTCAAAAGAAGCTATCGCACAGGTGGCGTCTGTTTCGGCTGCTGACGAGGCTATCGGTCAGCTCATAGCAGAGGCAATGGAAAAAGTCGGCAAGGACGGCGTTATCACAGTGGAAGAGTCAAAGTCGATGGGAACGACTCTTGAAGTTGTTGAAGGTATGCAGTTTGACAGAGGATATCTCTCGGCATATATGGCAACGGACACAGACAAGATGGAATCAAATCTTGAAAATCCGTACATTTTACTCACGGACAAGAAGATATCAAATATTCAGGACCTGCTTCCGCTGCTTGAACAGATCGTGCAGCAGGGCAGAAAGCTCCTCATTATAGCTGACGATGTAGAGGGAGAGGCACTCGCAACTCTCGTGCTTAACAAGCTCAGAGGCACATTTGACTGTGTGGCTGTTAAGGCTCCGGGCTTCGGTGACAGAAGAAAGGCTATGATGGAAGATATAGCTATTCTTACGGGAGGTACGGTTATTTCCGAGGAAATTGGATACGACCTCAAAGAAGCAACAATAGATCTTCTCGGTACAGCTTCATCTGTTAAGGTAACTAAGGAAAATACTGTAATAGTAGGCGGTGCGGGAGATGCTGCGGACATTAGTGCCAGAATAAATCAGATCAAGATGCAGATAGAAGAAACTACATCGGATTTCGACAGAGAAAAGCTGCAGGAGAGACTTGCAAAGCTGTCGGGAGGAGTAGCGGTAATTCAGGTAGGAGCAGCAACTGAAACAGAACTCAAAGAGAGAAAGCTCAGAATTGAAGATGCTCTCAATGCGACAAAGGCTGCTGTTGAAGAGGGTATTGTAGCCGGCGGCGGTGTTGCTCTTGCAAATGCTATTCCTGCAGTTGCAAAGTATGTGAAGACTCTCGCAGGCGACGAAAAAACAGGTGCTGCCATTATTATGAGAGCGCTTGAAGAGCCTGTAAGACAGATTGCGGAAAACGCAGGATTTGAAGGCAGCGTAGTTGTGGCAAAGGTTAAGGGAAGTAAGAGCGGCGTAGGCTTTAATGCCGCAACGGAGCAGTATATGGATATGATCGGTGCAGGTATTGTGGATCCGGCCAAGGTAACAAGATCCGCGCTTCAGAATGCAGCATCGGCATCGGCAATGCTCCTGACAACGGAGAGCTGTGTAGCGGATATTCCAAAAGATGAACCGGCAATGCCGATGGGCGGCGGCATGGGAGGCGGAATGGGCATGATGTAAGCTCTGAGTCGATAATATGCAATGCCCGGACGCATAAGGAACACAGAATGCACGCGCCGCGGGCAAGTAAAACATAAGATAATTAAGTAATGAGCGTCAATTATTGACGCTCATTTTTTATTTTTTGCATTTTAACTGTGTTAATGGTAAAATTATAATATATACATAGGCGATTTTGATGAACATTTTTTGACAGAATTCGTCTAAGTATATATTGGGGGAGGGATTATAATTGAATAGCGGAAAAAATGGAAATGAGTTGATACTTGTTATCAATCCTGGTTCCACATCTACAAAAACTGCAGTTTTCCGCGGAGAAAATGAAGTCAGTTCGGCATCAATTGAACATTCGGCAG
>JAAWDW010000139.1 GCA_022793975.1 Bacillota bacterium | reverse complement strand
GTTCCGTTTCCGAGAACAGCTATTGTTCTGCCTCCGACCGCCAGCGCCCCCTTATGTGCGAGTGTATCCACACCGGCCGCCATGCCGCTCACAACGGTGATCCCCGCTTCTGCAAGTCTCTTTCCTATTTTATATGCGGCCCATCTGCCGTATTCCGTAGGTTTTCTTGTACCCACCACCGCCAGACATCTTCCTTTTAAAAATTTTATATTGCCGCGATAAAACAATTTTAGCGGTGCATCCGTTATTTCCCTGAGCAAATCCGAATATTCCACCGATTCATTTATTATTTCTCCTGCCGGTATTTGTGATTTTTTCCCGTATTTCTCTCTGTTTATTTCTGCCACTTCTCCCTCTTCTGTCCAATATCCTTAATTGCTGTATATCCTTTCAAGCGCCCGATATCCGAGTGCTTCGGCAATATGAATATCCTGTATATTTTCACTGTACTCAATATCCGCTATCGTACGCGCTACCTTTATAACCTTTTCATAGGCACGCGCAGAAATTCCCGTCTTTTCATACGCTTCGCGCAGCATTGCGCGACAAGAACTGTCAAGCAAGCAGTACTTTGATACCAATCCGCCCGTAAGTTTGGAATTTGTAAGCTGCGTATCATCTTCATTTTTATAACGCTCTCTCTGTACTTCAAGCGCGCGCACCACCGCTTCCCTCATCGACGCCGAATCTGCAAGACGCGCATCCGCAATTCCCGCCTTTGCGTCTTTTGATGACTGCCCCGATATATAAAGTCTGCTTCTTTCAAGCTCATCCACGCAGGCTTTTTCTACTACTATCTGCATATCTATCCTATCCGCAATAGGTCCTGAAAGTTTATTTTGATAATTTCTTATCTCATTGCCGCTGCATGTGCATCTATGAGTGCTGTCGCCGAAATATCCGCATTTGCAGGGATTGCCTGCCGCCGCAAACATAAAAGACGCAGGATATATTATTCTGCCCTCAGCCCGCTCTACCGAAATCTCTCCCGTCTCCAGCGGCTGACGCAGCATCTCTATTATCTTTTTATCAAACTCAGGAAATTCATCCAGGAACAGCACCCCGCAATGTGCCAGAGAAATTTCACCGGGTTTAGGCACACGGCCTCCACCGAGAAGAGCGGCAGCCGTTATCGCATGATACGGCATACGAAACGGTCTTCTTGCCACAAGCGGCTTTTCCTCATCCAGACAGCCCGATATACTATAAATCTTTGTTAATTCAAGTTTTTCTTTATAAGAAAGTTCAGGCATTATCGTTGCTATCCGTTTTGCAAGCATCGTTTTTCCCGTTCCCGGAGCACCGGAAAGATATATTCCGTGGCCGCCTCCCGCCACTGCTATCAGTATTGCCCGCTTTGCCGCATACTGACCCGCAACATCGGCAAAATCTATATCAAACTTATCTTCATTTTTAATCTTTTCTTCATTATTATATACACTGAGTTTCTTTAAACCCCGCAAATATTTGACCACATCTGACAGTCTTTCCGCAGGAACTATATCAAGTCCTTTTACCATAGAAGCTTCCGCGGCATTTGCCGCAGGGAAAACTGCACGCTTGATTCCACTTTCTTTCATTTCCATAGCCAGTGCTAATGCACCCTTTACCGCTATAAGTCTACCGTCCAGGGAAAGCTCTCCAAAAAATCCCGTATCTTTAAAAAGGGAATCACCTATGATTCCGTCCGAGGCCAGTATTCCGACAGCCAGAGGAAGGTCAAAGTGACTGCCTTCCTTGCGCCTTGCAGCAGGTGAAAGATTTATCGTGATACGCCGCATCGGAAATCCGCAGCCCGAATTTATAAGTGCCGAACGCACTCTTTCTTTTGCTTCGCGTATAGTAGCGGATGGGAGGCCTACGGTATAAAGCCCCGGCAGCCCTCTGGAAATATCCGTTTCAACGGTTACAGTATACGCATCTATTCCCGCCAACGCCGCCGTATAAACTTTAGAAAGCATTGCTATGCCCCCTCTCCGAAAGCGTTCTTTATATGATTAACGTATGTTTTGCTGTTAAAATACAATATTTCAATTACATCCATACGCAGAATATAATCCCCGTATTCTCCGTGAAGCATCATATAATATCCGGCTGCTTTCCGCAGCTTTCTTTGTTTTGCACGCCCCACCGCTTCCCGCGGCAGACCGAATGCAATGCTGCATCTCGTCTTAACTTCCACAAAGCAAAGCTTTCTGCCCTCCGAGGCTATTATATCTATCTCTCCCATACGGCATCTGAAATTTCGTTCTATTATCCTGTAACCGCAGTTCTTCAGGTAAGCACACGCCTTGCTTTCACCTGATTGTCCTAATTTTCCCCTTTCGTTCATTATCATTTTTCCTTTCCGCAATAAATGTGCAGATAGTCGCCTTTATTTATTACATATTTTTACATTATTCTCTCACATTAGCATTCAGATGTCAACCATATTTTTCCATATTAAATTTTATATGTCTTCTGTAATAAATACTCTATATTTTCAAATTTGATAAACTGAGTCTTTTTCAAAATAAAAAAATCCGGCAATCTCAATTAAAATTGCCGAATTCTTTCGCAAAACATATTACAGTGCAAATTTTTCAACAGCTATGCCAACTCCGTCATGGTCGTTATCTTCCGTAATAAAATCAGCTGTTTCAAGCACCTCTTGTACGCTGTTTTTCATCGCTACCGCAATTCCCGCCGCATGCAGCATCGCCAAATCGTTAAGTCCGTCTCCGCATGCCATTATCTGCCCGTGCGGCACACCAAACATATCTGCAAGTGCAATCATTGCACTTGCCTTGCTTGTCGTACCCCCTCCTATTTCGATATTCTGCATAAAAGAGCTCGTTACTGTTACATCTCCGCTTGCTTCAAACATTTCCCAAAGCGTCTTTTTATCATCCTCCGCCTTAAGCCTCACATTGATGTTTTCTATTTCGTCTATATGCTCTTCCATAAATTCAAAAATACCGTCAACAGGCTTTCTCGTATTCATAACATACTCTGCACTCAGACCGCTTATACCGTATTTTTCAAGATTTTTGAGTTTGCTTCTTTCGGCATACGCTTGACCATCCACGAATATCTCCACAACATTGGGAAGTTTTTTCAAAAGCTCCGCTATGCGTCTTACCGCACTGCGTGACAGGCAGTTTGAATAAATAATCTCATGATCTGCAAGCCGTACTATCTTTGCACCGTTCGATGTTATCGCATATTTTATACCTTCAACTTCAAGTGCTTCTTTAGGCAGCGAATACAGAGATCTTCCTGTAGCAATTACAACATGCACTCCTTTCCTCGCCGCTTCCGTAAGCGCCGTGCTTGTACGCTTTCCTACCTGTCTGTCTGATCTCAGTGTGGTCCCGTCAAGGTCAAGTGCTATAAGTCCGACTTTGCCGCTGATATTTTCTCCTTTTTTTCTTTCATCTTTCATAATAATATTCCTATCGTAATGACATACTCGCCTCTTCGGCGTATTTTAACATTATATACAAGCATGATGTCTCTGAAAGTATGAGGCATCATGCCCCGGTCATCCTTTGACTTTACTGCTAATATTTTAGCACATATTTGTTCAATAAAACAGCTTTTTAACTCTCAAATTGCTGTATATTGCCATATTTCAACTGTTTTCTTAATTATCCTTGTCAATGATATACAGAAGTGATAGAATAGGTAAGAATTTATATTCATTAAGAAAGGCGATAAAATGAAAGTTGCAATCGTAGGCGCCGGCAAACTCGGCTTTAAGGTCACAGAAGCTCTTCTCGGCGGCGACCATTCGGTGACCGTTATCGACACTAACGAAAACGCTCTCAATAAGCTGATAACACAAATGGACATAATGACAGTGAATGCGAACGGCAAAGAAGTCAGAGTGCTTGAAAGCATAGGTATCAGCACTTATGATTTTTTATTGGCGTGCACAAGCAGCGATGAACAGAATATAACAATAGCGACATTTGCAAAAAAGCTCGGCTGCTCCAGAACCGCAGCCAGAGTGCGTGATCCTGAACATATGAATCAGCTCGATTTTATTCGTGAAACAATGGATATCGACTATCTTGTAAATCCGGACCTCTCGATTACACTGGAAATATATAAATATCTGATTGAAAAATATGCCCTGAGCAACGGTATTTTTACAAGCGGCAAAGCCTCGCTTCTCGAATTCAACGTCAGCAAATTTCCAAAACTTATAGACCTTGAAATGGCTGAGTTCAACAAAGTGCTCCCTGGTATGCTCGCAGTTGCAATTTCAAGAAACGGCAAAGTAATCGTGCCCCGCGGAAATACTGTCATAAAGAAAAACGACAGCATATATATAATGGGAGAAAAAGCTGCCATTTCTTCACTCGGAACAAAAGTACATATCCGCGGCAAATACACAGATCTTCAGAAAGTTATGATTATAGGCGGCGGAAAGACCGGTTTTTATCTGGCGCGCAAACTTTCGGAATTCGGAATTTCCGTTAAAATTGTGGAAGCAAACAAAGAGCGCTGTCACTATCTTTCCGCAAATCTCGATGATGTTATGATACTGCACGGTGATGCTACGGATATAGCATTCCTCGAAGAAGAAAATCTCAACGAGATGGACGCTTTTGTAACTGCTACCGGCTACGATGAAGAAAACCTGCTGCTTGCTCTTATGGCAAAGCAGCACGGCATAGAAGACGTTATCGCCAAAGTCAGCCGTGAAAGTTACAGCGGCATCATCGAAGGCATCGGCATAGATATGGCACTCAATCCTCTGGATATAGAAGCCAGTCACCTGCTGCGCTTCATACAAGGCACCAACCGTGTAATATCTTCTCAGTTGATACTAGGACAGGCAGAAATCCTTGAGATTGTGGC
>JAAWDW010000138.1 GCA_022793975.1 Bacillota bacterium | reverse complement strand
GCACCGCTCCCAGCATCGTTCCGCCTGCCATATAATATTTTAAATTATGTTCACGACAAAAGTTATGATACCAAATGAACATATCAAGAAGCCGCTTTTGCAGCTCGGTCAAATGATTTTCCCCATTATATATTTTATCCATTTATAAGTAATTCTCCCTAATCTTTTTTCTCGCGTGCAAATGTTCTAAATGCCCAGCCTCTTATTCTGCCGGGAAGAAGCCGCTGCATAATAAATCTTAAGCTAACATTGATAAAATATGTACGGAACGAAATCATACCGTTCATACGCATATATTTCTGCAGAAACCTCTCACTCTCAAAATACTTCTTTCCGCCGCGTCGTTTATACATTTCTTCTCCGACGCGCACATTTACAAGATTTGTCCCCGTATTTGCCATATTACAGCCGCACTCTGCCATACGAATCCACAAGTAATAGTCTTCATTCCAGAACAAATCTATATACCCCCCCGCTTCAAGCACTTTACTCTTTTTATACATTACAGTAACGTGATTAAACGGACAGCGCTTCTTCATATAATTATAAATCTCTTCATTTTTTTGAGGAACGGCTCTTATTCCGACAATATTATCCTCACTGCCTATAAATTCTGTAATATTACCGCCGATAATATCAATACTCGGATTTTCCTCTAATATTTTTAGTTGCTCTTCAAATCTTGCCGGAGCTGAAATATCATCGCTGTCCATTTTAGCAATAATTTCATGCGTACAATTTTCTAATGCAGTTTTTAAAGCAATTCCCGCACCTTTATTTTCAGGTAGCTTAATAACTTTAAAAAATTGATACTGCTCTTTATATTTTTCTATGATATCATTTATCTGCGGTTTAACCGGCCCGTCAATTACAATTACTACCTCATCAGGCATTACGGTTTGATCTGCTGTGATACTTTTTAACGCTCGGTCAAAAGCCGCAGGCTCATCTCCGTAATATACTGACATTGCCACCGAAAATTTCATTCCGCTCACCATATCTTATTCCCTTTTATCATTCAAATTTTATGTCTGCCTTTTATTATTTCACACACATATTCCACATCTTCTTCTGTCAGATTTGTTGAGCACGGTATATTGAGCACATTCCTTTCATAATCATATGCTTTTTCTATTTCATAGCTCTGTGATTTTTCATAAGCTTTCTGCATATGAGTCAGCTTCCATACAGGTCGGCACTGAATGCCGCTTTCAATCAGCCGATGCATAAGCGCATCACGGCTCTCTCCAAATTTCGTTTCATCTACATAAAGCGCATAAAACCACTTATTGCTTCTTATGCAAGGTGTAAACGGAAACAGCCGCAGGCCTTCCGTATCTGCAAGCAACCGGGCATACTTATTAAAATTCCGCTCTTTTATATTTATAAATTCTTCAAGTTTGTCTATCTGACTAACGCCAAGTGCCGCCTGCAGATTTGTCATTCGGTAATTATATCCTACTTCATTGTGAACGAAATGCAATGCCTCTTCCGGTGAAGCCTCTTTTGCCGTTATCGTAAGATACCTTGCTTCATCGAGATATTTTTTATTCCGCGATACTATCATTCCGCCGCCGCCTGTTGTGATTATCTTATTTGCATTAAACGAATAAACGCCGATATCACCTATCGTTCCTGCTTTATATCCGGCATATTTTCCTTCTGTTACATAGCTGCCGAGTGCTTCTGTAGCGTCTTCCAGCACCGCCAGACCATACTTTTCCGCAATGCTCATAATAGTTTCCATATCTGCCATATTGCCAAATACATGCACTGCGATAATTGCCTTTACACGTTTGCCCGTTTCCTTATTTATCAATTGTTTTTCTGATTTTTCATTTGTATCTCTGCGATACTCGTGAAATTCACACTTTTCTTCACAAAACCTCTGCAGTTTTTTCGCATCCATACAAAAATATTCATCACAGTCCATAAATACGGGATACGCACCGAGATATGCAACAGGATTAACTGCCGCTATAAATGTAAGTGTCGGCACAATTACCTCATCGTCTGTCCGTACGCCGAGGATACGAAGCGAGGTATGGAGACCGGCAGTTCCGCTCTGACATGACACGGCATCTTCCGTTCCCGCGTACACCGCTGCTTTTTTTTCAAATTCGGTAATAAACCTCCCACCTGTTGATACCCAGCCGGTTTCTATACATTCTCTCAGATTTTCCACTATTTCTATGTCAAGATTGGGCACACTGAGCGGTATTTCTTTTTTCATACAAGCGCCTCCTATTTTTTAACTATATCCCTAAACATTTTAACTTCATCAACTTTAAACACTGCAAGAAGCATAACATATACGGCACAAGCCGCGACAACGGCAATTGCGAAATACGCAGTTCTCGGCATAAGCACAGCTTCCGCAAGTCCACCGCGCACAATACCGGCTGTCGCCACTGCAGTTGCGGCAGACACAAATATCTTTAAAATTTTACTTTTAGATTTTAATATAGCCACTTTTTTGTGTTTTCCGGCAAGAAACACTGCCAAAAGAATAAAATTTACAAGCGCTGCTGCACTTGTAGCAAGAGCCAGACCCCCGTGTGCCATTCTACCTACCAAAAGCAAATTAAGACATATATTTACCGCCACACCTGTTGCCGCACATTTTATCGGCGTTTTCATATCTTTAAGCGAATAATATATCTGTACGAGAAATTCATTAAGCGCTATAAAGACCAGTCCGCAAGCATAAAAGAAAAAAGCCGTGCCCGTAAGCATTGCCGCATTTTCATCAAATGCTCCGCGTTCATATACTATATGCACGACATCTTCGGCAAACAGCATCGCGCCGAAACTGAACGGTACAGCGATAATCATTATCAGATTTATTCCCTTATCCGCTATTACATTAAAAAGTTTCCATTCTTCATCATTCGCTGCTTTTATTATTTGTGGATATATGACAGTAACAATAATTGTACTTGTAAATCCGGTTATAAATGTAATAAGTATATATCCGTAATTAAGCGCCGCAACACTTCCTTCACCGAGTCCCGATGCCAGATTTTTATCAACATATGCATTTATCTGCGAAACATATGCGCCTATAAATACCGGCAGTGCGAGAGTTAAAATCTGTCCGATTTCACCTTTAATTGAAATGCTTCTATAATGATGATATCCTATCTTTTTAAGAATGATAATTTGATACAAAAATCTCAGTCCGTATCCCAAAAGAATACCAAAAGCAAAGAAATAATGGCTCGTATATGCGCTTGCCGCTGCCATAATAATTACACCGATATTCTGCATATACCCTGCAATTATCGGATGCAGAAAAATCCCGTTATATCTTAAATATGCATCAAAAATACTGCTTGCACACATAAAAACCATATATCCGAAGGTGATTTTCAGATAAAAGCTTGTGAGCTGTGCTGTTTCCTGACTAAAATTAGGTGCTATAAATTTTGTTATGCTTCCCGAAAGCAGAATTCCCGATATTGACAAAACTGCAGCAATTATTACCGCTATGTTTACAAGGCGGCTTGTAAACTTATCTCCTTCTTCTATCCCGCTTTTTGTTCTTACTTCGGAAAAAATCGGCATATATGTTGTACCCACAGCCGCAAAAATCCCGCCAAACAGCATATCCGGAATACTCTGTGCCATAACATACGCGTCTACTATATAACTTGTTCCGAAAACACCTGCAATTACCATTTCACGCACAAAACCCAGAAGCTTGGATATGAGCGTAAACACCGCCATAAGCGCAGCTGTCCGTATAATTGTTCTACCCATATTCGATTTACCGTTCATAATCGAATTTTCGCCCATAACTCTTCCCTTTACACATTATTATCTTTTTATTATATCATTCCGTTCTGCAAAAATCATCGAATATTTATGCCTTTTATATTCCTGCATTTTAATTTATGAATTTATAAAAACTGCTGTATTTCCCAGTAAAACTAAATTGACAGAATGCCCGCATATAGAGTATGCTGATAAGTAATACGAGATTTTTTGCGGCTATGTCACATTGTTTGTTATATAAAAAGGAGGCTGTTTTTATGGCAAAGCTTACTTGCTTTTCAGAACTCACACCCCTCGCACCTGTTATGTCAAACGGCAGTGCGCAGCTTTCTCCCGAAGATAAATGGTTTAAAGTTTACAAACTTCCATACGATGTTTTCGCTATTTTCGAGCCGTATCATTTTCAGGAAGTAATATCGTATCTCATACCGGGCAGCAAAAAGGCGCTGCTTCTCGATACTGGTATGGGTATCGGAGGAAATATCAGGCGGCTTGCCGAGGCACTTACAAATTTACCGATTACAGTCGTAAACACCCATAGCCACTTTGACCACACAGGAGGAAATTATCTGTTTGATTCCGTACACCTTCTCGATATTTCCGAATGTGTATCACAGCTCTCCCGCGGTAGCTTTCTTCCGGCAGATGACGAGAATCTTTTTTTTGATGCCTACAGTTATCCGGGCGAATTATGGTTTGAATACAACAAAATTGAGACAAAGCCATGCAATGTTATTCCTGTTTCCGAGAGTCATATCTTTGAGCTCGGCGGCAGAAATCTCAGGGTAATTGCAACTCCGGGACATTCTGACGACAGCCTTATGCTTATAGATGATAAAAATAAAGTGCTGTTTACGGGTGATACCGTATATCCTGCTCCGCTTTATGCACATTTGTCGCAGTCAAATCTTGAAACTTACAGAAATACGATATATATGCTTAAAGAAAAATTCTCCGATTATACGCTTATGTGTTCACACAACAATCCCGTATGGGAGGGCAGCGCCCTCGGTGAAATTGCGGAAGCTTTCGACACAGTAATTGAAAGAAAAAAACATGAAACACTGCCCGGCCCACAATGTTATAAATTCAATGATTTCTCTATAATCGCGTAAATTATAATATCATAAAGGATATAATAATATAGAAAATAAAAAGAAAGCGGAAAGGGAGAGGCTACGTAAGGAAGTAGCTTCTCCCTTCGGCTTTATAATCAGCCGAATTGATTGAAATTGTAGGAAAATCAATATATTTGGAGGATTGCATAATGGAAAACAGAATTTATAATGAGCAGAATTGGTTGTGGTATGAATTGCATGGCGATTATTATATTCCCTGCCTTGCACTGCCCGATGAAAAACAAGGTGCAATACACTAATCTGCTGACTATCGGTAAGTTAATCGGTTACCTCGCTGACATTGACAAGCAGACTGAGAATATGTTTTTTCGGCTTGTAGAACAGATGGCAGCGCATGAGGGCGTTACCGAACAACTCAAGGCGGAGCACCAAATGGATTGGATTGTTTGGATGAATAACATCCGTAACAGCGTCACGGAAATAGTAAACAACGATTTGATTTATAACTAACCGACAACAACGGCAGGGAGATTTACGTATCTTTGCCGCCGTTTTGCTATATGCTTTGAATAAACATAGAAAAAGGTAAACATAAAAGTTTCAAAAACCTATTGACAAGGTAGGTTTTGTGTGCTATGCTAATACCAACCTTCAGGGTAGGTAAAACGATGAAAGGAGACTACGGATATGAAACAGCGTACTAATATTGTCACTACTATGATAATGGAGATGTGCATGTGGACTTGTCGCATGTGCATGACTTTTTGCGCTCATCTTTCCGATGCACTCTCCGTATCAAGAGTAACCCCTTGTACCGCCTGAATTTTGGCGGAATCACAATCGCTTACAACCGGGAGACTTCGTCGGAGTCTCCCGGTATATTTTTTATAAGGGAGGTAATCACCTATGGAAAACTATTTTGAAAAGCTCGTCAGAGCAAATTTCCGATTCGGGCGAATGTGTTTCTGTAACAGTCATTGACCAACACGATAACAAATACATTCAATAACGAAAGGAAATCACGATTATGTCTAATTATAAATTTGAAACTTTGCAGCTCCACGTAGGTCAGGAAAATCCTGATCCCGCAACCGATGCCCGTGCGGTACCGATTTACGCAACCACTTCTTATGTGTTCCACAGCTGCGAACACGCCGCCGCACGCTTTGGTCTTACCGATGCAGGTAACATATACGGCAGGCTTACCAACTCCACACAGGATGTTCTTGAACAGCGTGTAGCCGCTTTGGAAGGCGGTGTTGCGGCGTTGGCGCTCGCGTCGGGTGCGGCGGCCATTACCTATACTCTCGAAGCTCTCGGTCAGAACGGCGGGCACTTTGTTGCACAAAAGACGATCTATGGCGGCAGTTATAATCTGCTGGCGCATACGCTT
>JAAWDW010000137.1 GCA_022793975.1 Bacillota bacterium | reverse complement strand
CTGTATTTATTCCCGATTCGTTCAAATTCCTGAGAAGTCTCTGCGTGATGCTTCCCGAATTAAGGGCTGTGAGAAAATACGGTGCATTTCCCATAGACTGGAAAACGCACGCAGCGTTTGCAATCGAGCCTCCCATCTGTGCTGGCAACGTATGTACTATTATCTTTTCTTTTATTTTCGGAAAATAATCCGCCTGATAATATTCGTCCAGCGCCACATCACCTATAAAAAATATCTTCTTCATACAATCCTCCCGCCTGTTTCTACAATAAATCTTAAAATTAAATTTTAAATTAATATATATTATAATGTATTTCTTACCGCTCTGACTATATTCATTATTTCTGCGACATGCGGTCCATAGACATCTCCAGTATCCTTATGATTGTCCTTAAAATAACTTCCTATTACTGCTCCGTCAGCGTATTTGAGCTGTTCCGCCGCATTCTTTGGCGTAACACCTGCACATACAAACAGTGGGAAATCTTCAAGTGTCTCCCTAAACTTTATGATCTTCTCCATCGATGTCTCCTGTCCGGTAGCATCCTCTGTAACACATACTGCATCACATCTTTCCTTAGCCGTTATCAAGTCTTCTTCCGTACTCCGCTCTGACAGCACAGGCTGATACTTAAAGCGCACTCCACCAAGTACATAAGCTTTACATCTTGCCCTTGCATATTCGAGAAACGCCGCCAGTGACTCCTCGTCTCTCGGTTTCACATGACCGATAACAGAATCAAGCTGAATAAAATCACAGCCATACTCGTTTGCAAGCACAAAACCCATAGCATCAATATTAAGACAATTTACTCCGTACGGCACATCAAAATTGCTTTTTTTCAAATAATCAAGTATCATCTGCACTTGATGATAGGTGCCGAAATATGTTTCTACAAGAATTCCATCAATACCGTTCTCGATATATGTATTTATTTCCGATACGGCTCTCTCCATCATATCGCTGTCATTTTCACCCTTTGCATGAATAACGCCTATAATCGGCTTCTTTTCCTTGAAACACGATAAAATATTTCCCATTTTTATTAAATCTCCGTTCTTTTTCTGTATTTTCATTATAAATCTCCGCCAATTAAAAATCAATATTTTCGGAAAAGTATGTAAACAATGTTCTTGAAAAGAATGCCCTCTGATGATATGATGTTTTTATGTCGTCTTAAATTCGGCATTTTTTCTTTATATCTAATACATTTTAATATTGCAACTTTAAAATTAAATGTATACTTTTACAATCTAATTTTTACGAGGTGATTTATGACAAATGAAAAAATTGGAAAAAGACCGCACTATGCCTTTCTTGTTCTGATTGCATGCTGCACTTTTACAGGTGTCAGTGTTGCACTTTATTTCAGTTGCGGAGGAATATTCTATACTCCTGTTAGTGAATATTTCGGAGTTGGCAGGGGCACATACGCTATATCAGGGACTATTATGTCGATAACGCTCGGTATTTTTGCTCCTATTATGGGCAGTCTTATAGAGAAGTACAGTCTCAGACGCCTTATCATCCTCTGTCTCACTGCACAGACAATATGCTACATAGCACAGTCTATGTTTACGAGTATATATTTCTTTTTTATAACCGGCGCTGTACACGGTATTATCCATTCGCTGATGATGCTGCTTGCTATTCCTGTAATAATAAGCAGATGGTTTGAAACAAAGCGCGGTTTCTTCACCGGACTTGCTTCTTCCATGTCCGGTGTCGGAGGCATTATTCTCAATATGATAGCAGGACCGTTCCTCGATGCATACGGCTGGCGTGCTACTTTTATGCTCTATGGCATTCTTGTGGCAGTAATACCGCTTCCTCTTGCCGTATTCGTTCTCCGCGACAGGCCTTCGAGCAAAGGCCTTATGCCGTATGGCCACATTGAAGAAGTCTCAAATACAGAAGCTTATGAAGCCGAAGCATCCTCATTAAACGCTTCAGCGGAATTTGAAACTCATCGCGGTGTTCCTTACAGTACTGCAAAAAAATCTCTCGCCTTCTGGATGCTGGCTCTCGTTGCCATATTCACAAACACACTCACCTGCTTTTCATCATATATGCCTTCATATGCGACATCACTCGGTATGTCCATAACTTTCGGCGCAGGTCTTGCAAGTGTAATGGGTATCGGTATTCTTATCGGAAAAAATGTAACTGGTATTCTCATTGATAAAAGCCCTGTTCTGGGTATGACAGTGAGCACTCTTGTTCCGGGCCTCGGTTTCGTTCTTCTATATATATTCGGTACAAATGCTCCAAACCTTATGCCGATAGGTTCTATACTGTACGGAGTATCATATGCGGCAACTCCCGTACTCCTGCCGCTTCTGGTAATGCTTGTATTCGGTACGCGCGACAACAGCCGTATACTCGGCTCCGTATCACTTTACGGCTCACTTGTCGGAGCTTTGGTAACAGTTGTCTTCGGATATATTTCTGATATTCCGCATGGATTCGGCTTCGTTATCATTATAGCCATATGCATTGCATCATCTGTTCTGAGCTACATTTGCGGCGGCATAGCTTTAAAATCCGGCAAGCACCTTTTACGTGAATAGTATTAATATATCAAAAGACGTCTCTTCGGCATTAACCCGAAAAGACGTCTTTTTCTTTATGTTTTTTAACTTTGTTTCCGCGTCTCCGCATCTATTGTCTTCACCAGCAGCGAAATATCTAT
>JAAWDW010000136.1 GCA_022793975.1 Bacillota bacterium | reverse complement strand
TGATGGAATTGGCAGACGTGCGGGACTCAAAATCCCGTGGTGGCAACACCGTATGGGTTCGACCCCCATCGCCGGCACCAAAAACAGTTCACCGTTTTAAGGAGGAGATTTTATATGACTCAGGGTCAGATGCTTATGCAGCTTTTACCGTTGCTTCTTTTAATACCTTTAATGTACTTTTTGCTCATAAGACCGCAGAAGAAAAAGGATAAAGAAACGAACAAAATGAGAAACAGCATCAAGGTCGGCGATGAAATAATAACGATCGGCGGCATTGTGGGCAAGGTTGTAAGAACAAAGGACGATTCGCTTGTTATTCAGGTGGGAGCAGACAAGATAAAGTTTGAAATTATGCGCTGGGCAGTATCAAGAGTTACAGCGGAAGGAAGAAGTACCAAGGGAGGCTATACTGAGGAAGAAGAGGCTCCGAAGAAGGCTATGCCTAAGAGAATGAAGAAAGCGGAAGAAGAGCCTTCTGAAAATACTCCTTCTGAAAATGCGGAAAACGACAACATACATGAATAAAATTTAATGATTAAATGTGGAAGCATGATACGCATTGCCGAATCATGCTTCTATTTTTTTATTTTTTGTAATATATCTTAAGTAAAAAACAAAAAGGGGATTGTAATATGGATAAATTGTTAAAAATAATCAAGGGATACCTGATTTCCGCAGTTCTTTTTCTTATCATAATGCTTGTATTATCGCTCATAATGGTAAGTACGGATATGTCTATGAGCGGCGCAAAATGGTACGGATGTGTGGCACTTACAGTCGCAGCACTTGTTTTTGGTCTGTCGGCGGGCATTACGTTTCAAAAGAGAGGTCTTATAACGGGAATAGGATTGGGAGCGCTTTATGTGTGCCTGTTTATTTTTATGGTAACGACTTTATTCGATTCGAGTTTTTATGCCGGTATAACAGATGTTAGGTATATAATTCCCGTACTTTTCTGCGGAATAGGCGGAATGCTGGGAACTAACTTGAAAAATTAGGCAAAAAGCATTAAAAAAGGGCGCAAGATACTTGTCTACATACTCAAAAAGTAGTAAAATATAATGAAGTATGATTACAATGGGATAATTGTTTTTATACATAGCTTGTATGGAAAAGAGGATAAATAAAAAATGAGTTACGGTATGAAAAAAGTGCTTGCGGCGCTTATTGCGGCGATTACAATCGCTGCATGGGTCATAACAGTATTCGGAGCAGGAGAAGTGAATTCCATAAAGGATCTTTTGAAGCTCGGTCTTGATATCAAGGGCGGAGTTTATGTAGTTATGGAAGCTGAGACTGACAAGACGGGCGAAGAGCTTTCAAACTTGATGGAGCAGACGCAGGCGGTAATAGAAAATCGTGTAAATCAGATGGGGCTTTCCGAGCCTGTTGTAACGATAGAGGGAGACAAGCGAATAAGAGTGGAGCTTCCGGGAGTGGATAACGCAGAAGAAGCTATAGAGTCTATCGGCAGAACGGCGCAGCTTCAGTTTCTGCTTGCTGACGGTACTCTCGTATGTGATGGTTCCGATATAGCTGATGCAGGTGTTTCATCGGACAGCGAACACGGCGGATATGCGATAAGCCTTGAATTTACATCGGAAGGCGCCAAGAAGTTCGAAGATGGTACACGACGTGCAATGTCGGGGGCTGTTACGAGTATGGATCCTTCGATGACTAACAATGTAATTATGATAGTGCTTGATGATGAAGTAATATCGGCTCCGCAAGTAAGCAGTGTAATTCCTAATGGCGAGGCTGTAATCACGAGCAACAGGGTCGGTGGATTTCCGCAGAATGAGGCTATGCAGACAGCAGCGCTTATAAGGGGCGGAGCACTTCCTGTCGGACTTACGGAAATAAATTCAGGAACGCAGACGGCAAAGATCGGTGAATCGGCATTTGAGCAGAGCATTATAGCAGGAGCAATAGGACTTGGTCTTATATTCGTAATAATGATATTATTTTACGGGCTTATGGGCATTGCGGCGGATATTGCACTTTTGCTTTATGTCATAATAGATCTTTGGGTAATGGTAGCTATGGGCTCGGTGCTTACTCTGCCGGGTATTGCAGGTATCATACTTTCAATAGGTATGGCAGTGGATGCAAACGTGATAATATTCTCGCGTATTAAAGAAGAGATAATAAACGGCAAGAGCGTCAGAGCTGCCGTTGAATCAGGTTCAAAGCGTGCGATAGGTACAGTGCTCGATTCGCAGATAACAACGATAATTGCGGCAGTTGTGCTTTATCAGATAGGCACAAGTACTGTAAGAGGATTTGCAATGACGCTTATGATAGGTATTGTTGCAAGTATTTTTACGGCGGTTTTCGTAACACAGCTTTATGTAAAGTTGATTGCCGGAAGCAGAAAGTTCGGTGTGAACAAGTATTTTGGTGTGAAAGAGGACGGAACTCCAAAATTCTCACTTAAAAAGGAATTTAATTTTATAAAGTACAAGAAATTTTATTATCCACTTGCCGCTGTTATAATTATTGCCGGACTCGTTGTCAGTGCGGTGTCGGGAATGAATTACGGCATTGACTTTACGGGCGGAACGATGATACAGCTTGATTTCGGAGAAAAAGTAGAAGAAGATGCTGTATACGACGTACTCAAGGATTACGGTATCAATGATGCGGAAGTTATATTTGCTTCGGAAAATAACAGCGAAGTTATCATAAGAAGTATGCAGGCTCTCGATAATGTTGAGAGAGGAAAGCTTATAGAAAAGCTTGAATCCGAAATAGGCGATGCTGAAGTGCTTTCGAGTGAGCTGTTTGGACCTTCTGTAGGAAAGGAACTCAGAACGAATGCCGTAAAAGCAGTGCTTATATCGGCAGCATTTATGCTCGTATACATCATATTCAGATTTGAATGGAAGTTCGGTGTGGCGGCGATTGCTGGAGTTGCGCACGACGTTCTTATGGTAATAGCGTTTTATGCGATTTTTAGAGTCACAGTCAACAATCCGTTTATCGCCGGAATACTTACGGTAGTGGGATATTCTATAAACGATACGATAGTAGTGTTTGACAGAATCCGTGAAAATCTCGGTATGATGAAAAAGTCGGATATTGACGGTGCGGTAAATAAAAGTGTCAATCAAACCCTTATGCGTTCTCTTATGACTTCTGTAACGACGCTTATCGTTATGATCCCGCTTTATATTATGGCAGGCTCTGCAATAAGAGAATTTGCCCTGCCGCTTATGATAGGAGTAATCGTGGGATGTGTATCATCGGTTATGCTTTGCAGCCCTCTTTACAGAGACTTGTATGTTCTTACAAGCGGCAAAAAGTATCAGGGCGGCAAAAAGGCAAAAGCGGCCAAATAAAGTGTGGATGCTAAAAACTTGCAGTATTATCAATAAATGATCGTAACAGAAAAGGATATAATTTATGGAATCCAAACAGGAATTTTTGAAAGGGCTTAAAGAAATCAACCCATCATATGACATTGAGCTCATAGAGAGGGCTTATGATCTTGCCGGCAAAATGCACCAAGGTCAGCTGAGAAAGTCGGGCGAGCCTTATCTTATTCATCCCGTAGCGGTGGCAAAGATACTTGCCGAGCTAGGTATGGATGATCAGGCGATAGTCGCAGGGCTTCTTCATGATGTCGTTGAAGATACCGATTATACAACAGAACAGCTCAGAGAAGATTTCGGGGATGATATAGAACTTCTTGTTGACGGAGTTACGAAGCTTGGTTCGCTCAAATACGAGAGTAAAGAAGAAAGACAGGCGGAAAATCTGAGAAAGATGTTTCTTGCCATGTCAAAAGATATAAGAGTGCTTATAATAAAACTGGCGGACAGACTGCACAATCTGAGAACTATAAATTATATGACTCAGGATAAGATACAGGAAAAGTGTAATGAAACGCTGGAAATTTATGCCCCGCTGGCGGCAAGACTCGGAATATATACTATTAAATTTGAGTTTGAAGATATAGCGCTTAAATATATTGATCCTGACGCGTATTACAATCTTGTGGAGCAGGTTGCGGCTAAAAAATCACAGCGCGAAGAAGTTATTCAGACAGTAATAGAAGAGATAAAAGACGGTCTTGCGGATTTGAATCTTCATTATGATATAATGGGACGATCAAAGCATTTTTACAGCATTTACAGAAAGATGAAGCTGCAGAATAAGCAGATAGACGAAATATTCGATCTTACGGCTGTAAGAATAATAGTTGATTCCATAAAAGACTGTTATGCCGTGCTCGGCATAGTGCATACACTGTGGAAGCCTATTCCGGGTAAGTTCAAGGATTATATAGCAATGCCGAAGACGAATATGTAC
>JAAWDW010000135.1 GCA_022793975.1 Bacillota bacterium | reverse complement strand
CACCGGCTCGATAAAAAGAAGAAACGGTGAAAGCGATGAAGCATACAACAAAAGAATCAGCGACGATTTTTCACTGTTTCAGACAAGGGCCGTTGAAATTGTGGGAATAACCCCTACAGCTATGGTATATCCTTACGGTGCTTACAACGAGACAAGTGAAAAAATAGCGCACGAACTCGGATTCAAGGCAACACTTACATGCCGTGAAGGTGTAAACTATATCACTCGTGATCCGGAATGTCTGTACCGCCTTAAACGCTACCTGCGTTCACCGGGCAAAAGCATTGAACAGTTTCTGTAAATAAAAAGCTACTATGAAGTTAAAAAAAGACTTGAAGCTCCCCTGCTCCAAGTCTTTTTTATCATATATTTTAGTTTACTACTCGATTACAGCTCCATCGATCATAGCTTTAAATTCTTCTGCGTGATCGCCTGTCATATCTGTCATAGTGCAAGCATATGTACCGTCAGCTGTAGCTACCATAATCTGATACTGAGTAAATTCAATTCCGCTTACCGAATACTTAATGCTCATGCTGTATCCCGGTGTTCCGAGGAATTCACCACCCTCAAAGTAAACCATCTCTGCTTCAACATCAGTTCCGAATACCTGCTCCATCTGATCCTTAACCATTGTGAGAAGCTGGTCTTCCTTCGCATTCTTTACCGATGGGTCAGAATCTGTTTCTGACATATTGATGTTAGAACCGTCTTCTGCAAGCCAGTACTGCGAGATTCCTTCAGGCACTTCCGACTGCTCTTCAAATCCATCAGGAATTGTAATCTTGAGCTTGCCCGATGCCAGATCAGATCCGCCGCCACCGCATGCAGCAAGTGACATAACCATAATCAGCGTAACAACTATCGCTAAAACCTTCTTCATTCCAATTTCCTCCTTAAAGATAAAATTTTTAGGTTTATGCACTATCTACTTTACACCCGTAAGGGCAGTTTTGTAAATAGAAAATGGCAAATTTTTATACTTTTTTAAGATTTGTTTTTTATTCTTTTATGCTCCTGCCTTTAAAAAACGAAATTACAAACACCGCTCCGATTGTAAGCACCATTCCCAAAATATCAATGAGCATAAACCGTTCTCCGAGCCAGAGAACAGAGAATGCAACGGCCGAAACAGGCTCTATGCACGATATCATAGCTGCATCCGCAGCCCCTATAATCTGAACGCCTTTAAGATAAAGGCTAAATCCCAGAATTGTTCCCAGAAGTATCACTCCGGCAAGTCCGAGGAGTGTGCCGCCGTCTACAATCACGCCTTCGATATTCCACGGTTTAAAGATAATGTTCATTATTATTCCGCCTATAAACATAGCCCAGCCTATAGGCAGCAGTGAGCCGTATTTATTGACTATTCTTTCCGGATGCACAGAGTAAACTGCCAAAGTAACCGCAGCCATGATCCCCCAAAACAGAGCTTCCTTTGAGAGCGCCATAGATGCGATATCTCCATGTGTCGCAAGAATAAAAGTTCCGCCCAAAGATAAAATGAGCGCTGCTGTCTCGTATAACTTCGGTCTTCTCTTGGTACGCAGACAAACATATACGAGTATCAGCGCCGGGCCCATATACTGGAGAACTGTTGCTACTCCCGCATTGGAATGCTGTATCGCCATAAAATAGCTGTACTGGCAGAGAGTCATCCCGAACACGGAAAAAACAATAAAATCCGCCGCGTCTCTTTTATCTTTCCAAGGCTCAATCACAGCCCGCGGATTCTTTATCAGCAGATAAACAAGTATTGCCGTACCCGCACATATAAGTCTTACCGAGACAAGCCAATTAGAATTCATCCCTTTATTATCAAACATAAACTGCCCGCATGCTCCGGAAAATCCCCAGCATATGCCTGCGGCAAGCGCCATTGCTATTCCCGTTGTTTTTAACTGCCTGCCTTTTATTTCACTTATTTCCGTACCGGCCGCAGTTTGCTTGTCATCCGTTATGTACTTTATATTTTTCTCTGTATTTCCCCGTATCAAAGTCAAATTCCTTTCCTGCATGCATATATATATTCATCAATCACCACTGCACACTGCACCGCATTACCCGTATAAACACCGAGTAAACTAAAGCTCCAGTGCGTACATTATCATAGCCAGCATAGCAGGACCGGCAGTTTCTGTACGCAGTATTGTTTTTCCGAGTGTTACCGAATGCGCTCCCTCATTCGTCAGCATACGTACCTCCGCATCTGAAAATCCACCCTCCGGCCCTATAATTATTGCAATATCAACGGGATTTTCAGAAAGCCCGCTGAGACAGTCTTTGATGCTAAGATTTTCCTCACCTTCGTATGCAAGCAGCACCAGATCATAATCCGTCAAGCATAGGCTGCCGGGCTTATGGCTGCATAACTCTGTAAGTTTTACATCCTCTTCAATATGCGGAATAATTCCGCGCCGGCACTGCTTTACAGCTTCATCCGCTATTTTCTGCCACCTGTCAATTTTTTTGCCGAAATTTCCTTTGTCGGTTACTACAGTGCGTTCCGTCCAGAGAGGTACTATTTCATATATTCCCAATTCCACACACTTCTGCACTATTGACTCCATCTTTCCGGACTTTGGTATCCCCTGAAAAAGCGTCACTTTAATGCTCGGTTCGCGGCTAAATTTTTTCTTCTCAACAATCTCCGCACGTACAATATCAGCAGCAGATAAAATTATTTTGCATTCATATTCATACTCTGTTTTGTCAGACACATCTACCGTATCTCCTTCGCGAAGCCTGAGCACACGTGTAATATGATGCACATCTCCGGCATCCGTTATATTTACAATACCGTCTTCTATCATTTCCGGATCTACAAACAACCTTGCCATACCGATACACTGTTTCCTTTCTCGCCAATCTTTTTATAATTGCGAAGCAAATATTTCTGCCGTTTATACTACTCGGCAGTCTTCGGTTTTGCCGCAATTGCGCACCACTCGCCTTTAACACGTACTTCTTCTATCTCAAAACCGCATTTTTCTATCACACTGCCGACATCATCCGCAAGTTCTGCAAGTATTCCCGATGATATATATACGCCGCCAGGTTTTATATGTTTGGCCACATCACCTGAAAGTATCTTTACTATATCTGCCATAAGGTTGGCCGCCACCAAATCCGCTTTAAAATCAATACCCTTTGTGAGGTCTCCATATACAACTCGTACATTCTCCGAAAGTCCGTTAAGCTCAACATTGCTCTTTCCTATTTCCACGGCCACCGGATCTATCTCTATGCCCAGCACCTCTTCGGCACCGAGAAGTCCCGCAGCTATAGCAAGTATTCCCGAACCGCATCCGACATCAAGAACGTAATCACCCGGTTTTATGTATTCCTCAATAAGTTCAAGGCAAAGGCTTGTGGTCTCGTGAGTTCCTGTGCCAAACGCCATTCCCGGATCTATCTCTATTACAAGCTCGTCCTCTTTCTTTTCGTAGTCCTCCCATGTGGGCTTTACCACAAGGTGCTGCGTTATCTTTGCCGGTTTAAAATACTCTTTCCACTTATCTTTCCAATCGTCATCACAGACAACTCTGCTCTCGGTTGTGCAGCCCGGAATCTCCGCTTTCAATTTTTCTGAGAGACCGCTGAGAAATTCATACTCTTCCTCTCTGTCGTCTCTGTAAACAGTCACCGAAGGACGCTCGTTTTCAAGCTGCAGCACTGACTCATCAACATAATCCCAGTCGTAAGCATTTTTCTTTTCAAGCAGCTCATGTATGTCCTTCGGATCACTCACAACACTGTCCTCTATTCCGCTGCTCATAAGCACTGCTTCTATTAGCTCAAGTTCCTCGGAACTATCCGCATATATTACAAATTCAATGTATTTCATAATCTTTCTCCCATACAATCTTTATTAGGATAAAACTTGTCCCGTTTTCTTACAGCGGCATCGTATTCAGCCGGCTGCAATTATTATAACATATTTTCTTATGTTTACGGCAAAGAGTTTTGTTCTATATTTTTAATGCTCTCGCCACTATGGCCGAAACTTCTTCACGTGTAGCGTAGCCCTGAGGTCTTTTTCCGTCCGTGAGTTTTGCAATTTCATCTTCTTTGCCGGCAAACTCTTTTTTAAACCAAGCAGAGTTTTTTGTATTCTTTCCGTCCAAAATCTCTTTGATTGTCTCTTTTACAAGATCTTTGATTTCGCTTTCTGTCATTGCAGTTTCCTCACTTTCGATATTTTGTAGAAACGGCAGAGGAACCACCGCTTTTCCGTTTTCATGCAGCTCAAAGTGCAAATGTACTCCGGATGATGTTCCTGTGCTTCCCATCACCCCGATAATATCTCCTGCTTCTACTTTCGTTCCCACCGGCAAAGGACTTTGTACAGCCAAATGTTGATATAAAGTCGAATATTTTTCATTGTGCTTTATAACAACCATCCAGCCACGGATTCTGTTAAAAGAATTCAGAAGAATCGTGCCCGATTTTACCGCCAGAATATATGTTTTATCTTTATTTCTGTCTTTTCCTACATCAATGCCCAGATGTTTTCTGCTTGCTCCTTTTATGCCTGTATTCCGAATTCCGAATTTGCTTGTCACACGAAGCGAAGATGAAACCGGCAGACTGTTAAATACTATCATTCGCAAAGCCTCCAGATATAAAAAACAGGCATATAGCCTAATATTATTTTATTCATATCTTTAAAATAGTGTTACACGATGAAAATCCATCTAATTTCAGCTCGTTATATTGTCTGTAGCGGCGTCAACGGCACGTATGTATCTAATATGATACTCTATATGTTTTCTAATACAAAACCCCCGCATTCGGCATTTCGGGGCCTCATGCAGGGGTTTTTATTCTTATATCCGACTCATTTTCGGCAAATTCTCTATATGCTTTGCAGCTTATGCGTTCATCTGCTTTGCAACTTCCTCGGCAAAGTTTTCTTCTTTCTTCTCGATGCCTTCGCCTACTTCAAATCTTACCATTGAAGCAACTCTGATCGGCTTTCCGAGTTCCTTTGCAGCTTCATCAACATACTGCTTTACCGTAAGGTCACTGTTCTTTACGAATTTCTGATCTACAAGGCATACTTCTTTAAGAATTGCCTTCATCTTGCCCGGAATAATTCTCTACATTGCTTCAGGCTTTCCTTCATTAAGAAGCTGCTGTGTTGCAATCTTCTTTTCTTCCTCAAGCCATTCGTTATCAACCTCTGTATCATCCACAAACTTAGGATTCATAGATGCAACCTGCATTGCAACATCCT
>JAAWDW010000134.1 GCA_022793975.1 Bacillota bacterium | reverse complement strand
GTAAATTGAGCAGTGTCGTTTTTCCTCTGCCGTTCCTGCCGACAAAACCGAGTTTCCAGTCTGTATCTATCTGAAAATTTGCGTTTTCAAAGATATTGTCGCTACTGCTTGGATATGAAAAAGTGAGATTTTCTATTTTAATTATTGACATAAATATCGCCTCCTTCAAAAAAAATAAGCGCTGCAGGAAAAATTTTTCCGCAGCGCAAAACAATAGATGTTCGCATTTAAAACAAAACTGAATATATGAAACGGTAAAAATTTATAACTTTCCTGCAATAAAGCGCAGTAATACCGTAAATACAGTATTACAACAATTTAATTTTTATTTGCAAGAAAAGTTAATCATTCTTTCACCTCTTTCTTTCCATTGTGTATACAGCATACAACAAATAAAGATATATTTCAAGACAGTTTTCCGAAAACAGTTAAATTTATGGGAACAAATACCTTATTTGCGCCGTCCAAAACATATAAAGAGAAAAATTAAATTAACGGAGGGGTCAGGAATGAAAAAAGCGGGACTTATCTTACTTACTTTTGTTTTGTGTGCAAGCACGGTATTTTCTTTTGCCTATAATGCAGTACCAAAAGAGAAAATCGAAAGTGATATGATTGCAAAAGCAGCAAGTTTGGAAGACATTAAAGATGCACTGCGCAAAACGGGAATGTTTGATAATAACAATTCTCTGCATAGAAAATACGGAATGTTCACATACGGAGGTGCGAGTGGAACGGTTTTCGAAACTGCTGACTTGGCAGTAAACTATGCACCTATAGCAGGAAGCGTGATGAATAAAGGGGATGCCGATATCGATATGCCAAGTGAGGCGTTTGATGAAGCGGGCGGCGCTGAGGGGAGTTCCGATTATTCCCGGACTAATACTCAGATTGACGGTATAGACGAAGCGGATATCGTAAAAACAGACGGTAGATATATCTACATTGCAGCAAATAGACATATATATATCGTTTCCGCTGATAAAGAAAAAATGAAAGTCATTTCAAAACTGAATGAGGACGGATATATAAGAAATATTTTTATAGATGATAACAGGCTTATTGTTTTCGGGGGAAACACTGTTACTGATGAACCTCCGGCTCTGTATGAGGAAAACGGAGATGACGAAAGCAAAAGCAAGATAAGAGAACTGCCGATGCCGATTTCATCGCCAATGGCATCTGCGGATTATGATATTGATACGGGGTACAATTTCTGTGATTATAAGACATTTACGTATGTAAATATTTATGATACGGAGAATAAAGAAAAACCGGAGCTAATACAGGAATTTTCCGTAGAAGGTGATTTTGTAACAGCGAGAAAATCGGGCAATCTTATATATCTTGTTGCAAGCAAATACATTTACGGAATAGCTGATTTGGAAAAGGCGGGCAGTGGTGACATAATGCCGCTTTACAAAGATACGGAAGCCAAGTTAAAGAACAAAGAAACTTATGATTTTGGTGGCGAGAAAATGATAGTGACAGATCCTTCACAGGTATATCTGTGCCCGATAAAAGAAAGCGCGGCATTTACAACACTTGCGGTGCTTGATACAGCAGGAGATGAGGAAGCGGATATTAAGAGCTATATGGGTTCTGTAAGAGAGTTTTATATGAATAAAGAGTCTGCATTTTTGACATTTGATAATTACGAATACAACGAAAAGACACATACAAGCAGGGAATATACAGATATAATTGCACTTGATATCGATGGCAGAAATGTAACGTACAGAGCTGACGGTACGGTGAACGGTCATCTTCTTAATCAGTTTTCAATGGACGAATACGGCGGATATTTCCGTATTGCAACGACAGAGTGGGATTCGGGAAACGGCCAACAGTCATCAAACCTTTTCGTACTTGACGAAAATCTTGATACAGTAGGAAGTATCCGCAATATTGCGGAGGGTGAGCAGATCTATTCCGTAAGATTTATGGGAGACAAAGGATATATAGTTACATTTGAAACAGTGGACCCGTTCTTTACAGTGGATCTGTCCGATCCGTCAGATCCGAAAATTGCAGGGGAGCTTAAGCTTCCGGGATACAGCAATTATCTGCATCAAATAGATGAAAATACAGTGCTCGGAGTGGGTCGGCAGACAAAAGAACTCATTACAAGAGATGAGTTCGGAAACGAAGAGGTTGTTGGATTCAGGCAGGGAGGAATCAAGCTTTCGCTGTTTGATATAAGCAATTTTGCAGAGCCTAAAGAACTTGACAGTTATGTTCTCGGAGATGACTCTATATGGTCGGATGCGCTTTATGATCATAAAGCAATTATGATAAATAAAACAGAAAATCTTGTAGGCATCTGTGCTTCATCATATTCTGGAGATAGCCATAAAAACGGCGCATATTTGTTTAATGTAGGAAACGGCAGCATTACGCTTAAAGGCAGTGCTGAAATTACAGCTGAAAATAATTATATGAACAGTGAATACGAAGAATCGGCGTTTTATTACAGCAGACTGTGCTATGCGGGAGATACTTATTATTATCTGAATGACGGCACGATATATGCGATGCAGATTGATGATAACAGTTTTGGAACAATCGCGCAACTTCAATTATAGTATTTAATAATATTAAAAACCGCTCCGAAAATTTTGAATAACGGAGCGGCTTTTTATTTTTATCAATTTTAATGATAATTAAGTCTGCAAATGAATGTATTTTAGATATTTTTTCCCATATTGTAGGCTTGCTGCGGATAAGGAGAATCTTTAACCGCGCCAAAGTCACGTATGCCCTGAGCAAAGATATAGCCTTTTTCCGTACAGTCATCCAAACATCTCACAAAGCCACGGAAATCACTGAGAGTGCCATCGAGTGCATCCGGTCTGTCAATTCCTGCGGTTATAAGGAAATAGAATTCTTTAAATGTAAGATCGCGCCAGCAAGCCGCGGTACGGTCGATGAGGGTTTTCATCTGGGCGTCTACTGCGTAGAAGTAAACAGGCGAGGCCATTACAATGACATCTGCAGCGCGCATCTTTTCAATTATTTCTGCCATATCGTCATCAATAACGCAGTTTCCACCGTTTTCATCACATATGCGACAGGCGTTGCAATAGTTTATTTTTTTGTCACATATAAAAATTTTTTCTGCGCTGTGACCCGCATCCTTTGCACCTCTTAAAAATTCATCGCAGAGAGTATCGGAATTGCCGCCTCTGCGCGGTGACGAGGAAAGAATAAGTACATTTTTACTCATAGTGCACCTCCGTTTTTAAATTATAATTATTTTATCATATTATGTGAATAATGGGAAACATAAAATGAAGCAGAAAATCGTATTTTGAGTCGCCTCACAGAATTGACTTACGATGCAGGGTCTGATATAGTTTTATGTAAAAGGAAGATTAAAAGGGAAAAAATATGATAACTCCAAAACCATATGTTTTTAAAGTCAGATATTACGAAACGGATAAAATGGGAATAGTACATCATTCAAATTATATCCGCTGGATGGAAGAGGCTCGTCTTGATTATCTTGAACAGCTTGGACAAAGCTTTGAAAGTCTTGAGGCGGACGGTGTTATTTCACCTGTGGTGTCGGTTTCGTGCCAGTATAAAGTTTCGTGTGTTTTCGGCGATACTGTTGAAATACGCGTTAAGCTCATCGAATATACAGGGATAAGATATGCTTTTGCATATGAAATTGTCAGAGCCGGAAGCGGAGAGTCTGCGGCATCGGGGAGGAGTGAGCACTGTGTTACCAATAAAGACGGTCGACCTGTTGTAATAAAGAGAAAATTCCCCGAATTCGACAGGCTGCTGCGTGAATGTGTACGGGAATAAAACAAAAAATCGGAATACAGATGAATATAATTAAATTATTATCATTAAATGTGCAAAAAAGGCTTGAAACAAAGGCTTTTGCGTGCTAAAATATATAAGGTCATTACGGGCGGTCCTCTGGACGCAGTTTGCGTATAGATTTTGAACCATGAACGCCTTTGTAAGGGAGGAGGAAATACGATGGATATTTTAAGTGCAATCACAGAAGAATATAAGAAGAGTGATGTCCCTGCTTTCGGCGTTGGTGATACAGTAAAAGTACACATCAAGATCAAAGAAGGTCAGAGAGAAAGAATTCAGATATTCGAAGGATTCGTGCTCAAAAAGCAGAACGGCGGTATCGGCGAGACTTTCACAGTAAGAAGAATCGCATCCGGCGTTGGTGTAGAAAAGACATTCCCGCTTCATTCACCGCTGGTTGAAAAAATCGAGGTAGTAAGACGCGGAGACGTAAGAAGAGCTAAGCTCAACTACATGCGTGAAAGAACAGGTAAAGCTGCTAAGATTAAGAGCAAGGAATTATAAGCAAGAAAGCGATAAGGGGAACCTGAATAAGGTTCCCCTTTTATCATCGGAGAGAAATTATGATAGAAAATATAAATTGGTATCCCGGACATATGAAAAAAACGCGCGAACTGATTCAGGAAAATCTGAAGCTGGTCGATGTTGTGATAGAGGTCATAGATGCGCGTATACCGGTTTCCAGCAGAAATCCTATAATAGATGAGATAGTAAGCGGCAAGAAGCGGATTATTGCTTTGAATAAAAGCGATATCTCGGACGAAAAGGAAAATAAAAAATGGTGTGAGCATTTCCGCAAGCAGGGCAGTCTTGCCTTGGCTATGAACTGCACTGGCGGTACAGGGGTAAAAGAACTGCAGGGAATGCTTGAAAAGCTTCAGGATGAAAAAAACAAAGACAGTCTGCGGCTTAAACCTCTTCGTATGATGATAGTGGGGGTGCCCAATGTAGGCAAATCATCACTGATAAACCGAATGACAGGTAAGAAAAGTGCCAAAACAGGCGATAGACCGGGTGTAACCCGAGGAAAACAGTGGCTCAATCTTGCAAATAATATGCAGCTGCTTGATACTCCGGGAATACTTTGGCCCAAATTTGAAGACCCAAAAGCGGGATTAAATCTTGCATTTTGCGGCTCAATAAGAGATGAAATACTCGATACGGAAAGCTTGGCTCTTGAACTTCTCGGCGTACTGGCCGCGGAATATCCTGCGGAGATAGAGATACGGTACAAGGTGGAAGTGCCTGCAAAGCTGAGAGCGCAGAGAAATGCGGAAGCGCGTTTTGCTGCAGAGTTAAGCCCGGAGAATACAGGTGAGGACAGCAAAGAAGAATATGATGAAGACGGTTTTCCGATGAGTCCCGTACTTTCACTTATGAATGAAATATGCCGTAGAAGAGGCTGGATTCTTCCGGGAAAGAAACTTGATTATGAAAGGGCCGGGAGAACTGTGCTCGATGAGTTTAGAAGCGGTCTTATAGGGCATATAACGCTGGAAAAAGCGGAAGATTATAAACAGTCTGCAAAAACAGCCGGGGAGGCGAAAAATGAAGAAAGCTGAACGGGAAGCGATGCTGCGGGAGCGGCTTATCGAAATGAAAAAATATGAAAACGAACTTTGGAAGAGTGGCATTAAATATATTGCGGGAGTAGACGAAGTCGGACGCGGACCCCTTGCGGGACCTGTCGTTGCGGCAGCTGTAGTCCTTCCGCAGGATTTTTCGGTAATCGGTGTCGATGATTCAAAAAAACTGTCTGAAAAAAAGAGAGAAGAACTTTACGGTCTTATACAGGAAAATGCGCTGGCAATCGGTATCGGAATGAGAGATAACAGACGCATTGACGAAATAAATATACTTGAGGCGACAAAAGAAGCTATGGCGAATGCAGTTATGGAGGCAGAACGGAAACTTGCATCAGGAGCCGGGGGCGTCTGCGGAGGAGTAAGCTTTCAGCCGGAAGGTCCTGATGCGGAAATTGCTTCACGGTGCGGAAATACACAAATAGGACATATTCTTTTTGATGCTATGAAAATAGATAGTATACATATCGAGCAGACATCGCTCATAAAAGGAGATGCAAAATCGATATCTATAGCGGCGGCATCAATAATTGCCAAAGTGACAAGAGACAAAATGATGATAAAATATGCAGAGAAATATCCGGATTATGCATTTGAGAGTAACAAAGGATACGGCACGAAAGCGCATTATGAAGGCATTGCTCGTGCAGGCATCTGTCCTATTCACCGCAGAACATTTTTGAAGAATATTTTATAGGCGGCAAAAGCCGTTTGACACCGAAAAAACACCAATATATACTATATAATATAAACAAAGCGAGGGGGAGAAATCCATGGAAATAAGAAGCGACATCGAAATAGCACAGGCAGCCGAAATGAAGCACATAAACGAAATAGCACAGGCGGCCGGAATTGATGAAAAGTACATTGAACAGTACGGAAAATATAAAGCGAAAATTGATTACAATTTGCTTTATGACAGAAAAGATGTCAAAGACGGCAAACTGATACTGGTAACGGCTATTTCGCCGACTCCTGCGGGAGAAGGTAAAACGACAACGACAGTCGGACTTGCAGACGGTCTCAAAAGAATAAATAAGAATGTTGTTGTAGCGCTGCGCGAGCCTTCGCTCGGACCGGTATTCGGTGTAAAAGGCGGCGCTGCGGGCGGCGGCTATGCACAAGTGGTGCCTATGGAAGACATAAATCTGCATTTTACGGGAGATTTTCATGCCATCGGGGCGGCCAATAATTTAATTGCTGCGATGCTGGACAACCATATTCAGCAGGGTAACAGCCTCGGCATTGATCCAAGAAAAATTACCTGGAAGCGCTGTGTGGATATGAATGACAGGCAGCTTCGTTTTGTCGTTGACGGCTTGGGTGGTAAACCAAACGGTACTCCGCGTGAAGATGGATTTGATATAACTGTTGCCAGTGAAATTATGGCCATCCTCTGTCTGGCAAAGGATATTACGGATTTGAAAAAAAGGCTTGCTAATATAATAGTAGGATATACATACGATGATAAGCCTGTTACGGCAGGACAGTTAAATGCGCAGGGTGCGGCGGCGGCGCTTCTTAAGGACGCGCTTAAGCCAAATCTTGTACAGACCCTTGAAGGAACACCTGCGTTTATTCACGGCGGACCTTTTGCCAATATAGCGCATGGATGCAATTCAATGATAGCTACAAAAATGGCCAGAAAAATGGCTGATTATGTGGTAACGGAAGCAGGTTTTGGCGCCGATCTGGGGGCAGAAAAATTCCTCGATATAAAATGCAGAATGGGAGAAATGAAACCAGATGCGGTCGTAATAGTAGCGACAGTAAGAGCGCTTAAGCATCATGGTGGTGT
>JAAWDW010000133.1 GCA_022793975.1 Bacillota bacterium | reverse complement strand
TCATTACCATACGCATTATGGGTAAATCGGAACTTTCCAAGATGTCGCCCTTCCAGCTTGTAATCGTATTTATGATTGCCGAACTTGCTTCTATTCCTATAGAGTCTCCCGATGTTTCTATCATAAAAGGAATGTGTGCTATATTTACACTTCTATTTTTGGAAGTCTTTATCTCGTATGTATCAATCAAAAGCGAAGGTTTTAAGAACTTTGTGAACGGAAAACCTAGCGTGCTCATAGAAAATGGAAAAATCAATTACAAAGAGCTGCGTTCTCTAAGAATTTCGATAAACGATCTTATGGAGCAATTAAGACTCGGAAATTCCCCGTCACTTGCAGATGTCGATTATGCCGTAATGGAATCAAACGGAGATCTTTCAATAATTCCTAAACCCGGCAAGCGTCCTCTTACTCCGGATGATATGAAAATAACGGCAAGCGGCGATGCGATGCCCCTTGTCATAATTTCCGACGGCCATCTTTACAGTGCCAATCTTAAGAAAATGGGCTATGATGAAAACAAATTAAAGAGTACACTTCTTTCATACAATATAAAATCATATGATGATGTTTTTATGGCATTCTGCGATGAAAACCGCAATATTCACGTATACTGCGAAAAAGAAAACGGAAAAGCCGAGGAGGTGAGCAAATGAGATCTTTCATAATTTCTATAGCTCTTTTGCTTATCGTTGTAGGCACATGGCTTGGCTTTGATATTTATTCGGAAAACGAGCTGAATGAATATATCGACTCTATTGAAAATGAAATAATGCTTCATATAGAAAATGAAAATTGGCAGGATGCCGGATCGGCGCTTGAAAAGCTTCAGAAAGACTGGCATGAATACAGAAAATACGCTGAGTTTTTCCTGGGAACAACAGAACTAAATGAAATAAGCTATACTATGACAAAATCAAGATCGTATATTGAAAGTGCGGACGCGGCAGGTGCGGCGAGCGAACTCTCATATCTTAAAGAGCAGATAAGATTCCTCGACCTTGATGAAAATATAAGTGCAGGCAACATACTGTAAATTCTAAGAGCAGCAATGCAGACTGAACAATATAAAAAATGCAATGCTGCTCTTATATTATCTGATACATATTTGCGGCCTCTTCTTTCTTTGATGATTCTGTCAGCAGAAGTACCTTGACCGTTATTTCGCTGCTACCGAATCTTATATTTATTATATCGCCGATTTTAACTTCACTCCCCGGCTTTGCAGGCTTTCCGTTTATCATAACCCTCTCCTGCTCACACGCTTCTTTGGCAATAGTTCTCCTTTTTATCAATCTTGAATTCTTTAAAAACTTATCTATCCTCAAATCTCAAACTCTCCTATTCCATATATCTAAATAAAAACGGGGTGACGAAAATCACCCCGGTACAAACAAATGTGTCTATTATTTGTTTATTGCATCTTTAAGAGCCTTGCCTGCCTTGAATACAGGAGCTTTCGAAGCTTCGATCTGAATAACTTCTCCCGGCTTTCTTGGGTTTCTTCCCTGTCTTGCTTTTCTTTCTCTTGTTTCAAAAGTACCAAAACCGATGAGCTGTACTTTGTCTCCCTTAACGAGAGCGCCCTCTACGCATGATACGAAAGCGTTTACAGCAGCTTCAGCGTCTTTCTTTGTGAAACCTGTCTTGTCTGCAACAGCAGCAATTAATTCAGCCTTATTCATTGATGATTCCTCCTTAAACAATTTTAAAACATTTTTATAAAGATACGGTTACTTGCCCGCTTTTTCAAGCATTTTTGCCTCATCCCAAAGCTCGTCCATTTCTTCAAGAGTCATATCGTTCAGAACTTGTCCCCGCTTCAGGGCAGTCCGCTCTACATACGAAAAACGCCGTATAAACTTCTCCGTGGTTCCGGTCAATGCCTGCTCAGGATCAATTTTAAGAAATCTCGCCGCATTTACAACCGAAAACAGCAAATCACCAACTTCATCCTTAATCGCATTACGGTTATCAGACACACTTGCTGCAAGCAGTTCTTCCGTTTCTTCTTTTATTTTCTGAAAAGCCCCCGACACGTCATCCCAGTCAAAACCAACATCTGCCGCCTTTTTCTGTACTTTATAGCTTCTTGTGAGCGCCGGAAGCGCTCTTGGTACATTTTCAAGCACAGAAGTCTGTGTCATCGTTCCTTTCTCTTTACCTTTGATATTCTCCCATTTTTCAAGGACTTTGTCAACACTTTTAATGTTTTCTTCAGAAAAAATATGCGGATGGCGTCTTATCATCTTCTCACATTCGTCATTTATTACAGATATTAACAAAAAATCTCCATTTTCTTCCGCAATAACGCTATTCATAAGCACCTGGAGCATTACATCACCAAGTTCCTCTCTGAGATTCGGCATATCTTTTTTGTTCACGGCATCTACCGCCTCATATGCTTCTTCGAGCATACATGGAACGAGGCTGTCGTATGTCTGTTCTCTGTCCCATGGGCATTCACGTCTCAGTATTTTTATAATTTCCCAAAGCCGGGAAAATGCTTCTTCATCGGTTCCGGCACTCTTTTTCAAATTCATATACCTATCTTCACTCATAATTTTTTCCTCTTCTTCCGCATACGTACATTTCACCGAATTGTTCTCTCTACACAATACTTTTGTATTACTTTATAAACTTTCCCACTATCTTTGCCAGCTTATCTCCCTTTGGCAGCATCTTTATTTCATTTTCGGCGATAGCTTTTGTCTTGAGAAGCATAAGTCCGTAAGTGAGCGCCGCAAGTCCTATTGCAATAAGTGTAGAAAGCGCATTACCGGCAAATCCCGCAAGAACACGCTGCATGCTCCAAGCAACAGCGCCCATTACAAGTGCTGAAATCCCCGGCTTACCGTATATCATCATAAAATCAAATTTCGTTCCCGTAAAGTGCTTAACTGCCATTAAGTTGAGTACCGATGCAATAATATATGCGGCTACCGTACCTATTGCGGCTCCCTTTACATTTATCTCCGGAATACCGGTAAGCCAATACGAAAGACCGACTTTGGCAACAGCTCCGAAACACATATTTATCACCGGAATAAACTGCTTACCTACACCTTGAAGTACTCCTGTCAGTGTCTGAACACTGGAAAGAAATATAACTCCGAACGCCATTACCTGCAGGCACTGTGCCGCACCGACGGCACTTGCCTTTTGCAGCGGATAAAACATCAGCAAAATAGGTTCTGCTATGACCATCATTCCTACCGCACATGGAAGTCCCATTATTATAGCCATTCTGTATCCGGTATATATATTATCGCGGAGATCGCTTGTTCTGCCAAGTTTATACATTTCGGCAACTACCGGAACAAGACTCATTGACACCGCCTGTGTCAATACCTGTGGAAAATTTATGAGTGAACCGGTAAATCCGGAAAGCTGTCCGTAAAGCGCCTTTGCCTCTTCATACGAAAATCCCGCCGCATCCTGAAGCCTGTTCATTACAATAGGCACGTCTATCGCATTCATTATAGGCATTATAGCAGCACCGAGTGTGATCGGAACCGCAAACATAAATATCTTGGCAAGTATTAAGCCAGCACTTTCATATTTTCGATCTGCACTTTTCTCTATATTTGTTCTGTACTGACCACGTTTTACAAAATATATTATAACAACAACGAGAATGCCTCCCACAGAGCCGGCTGTAGCTCCAAACGCTGCGCCTGCCGCCGAATATTCAAGCCCTTTTGCAAGCAGCATATAAGCAAGCACAAGCCCCAGCGCCACTCTGAATACCTGCTCCATCACCTGTGACACCGCTGTCGGTTTCATATTCTGATTGCCTTGAAAATAGCCGCGAAACGATGCCATCATCGGTACCAAAAGCAGTGCCGGCGCAAGTGCCATCATAGCATACTTTGCTTCCGGTATCTTACAGGCAGTAAAATACGGTTCGGCTCCAAAAAAGCAAACCGACGCCGAAACAACTCCTATCACAAACATCAAAACAAATGATATCTTAAATACGCGGTACCCTTCGTTATATCTTCCTACCGCATTTCTTTCCGATACCATTTTTGATATTGCTACCGGTATTCCCGCCGTTGAAACTGCAAGAAATATGTTGTATACGGGATACACAGCCTGATAATATGCCATTCCGACATCACCTATGAGATTGCCGAGCGGTATTCTGAAAAATGCTCCCAGTACCTTAACAAATATACCTGCGATGCCAAGTATCGCCGCTCCTTGTATAAATGATTTTTTAGCCATTTATTTTAACTCTCCCAAAATTCTGTTTACGGCTTTATTAACCTCAGCCATTGTTTTTTCTATGTCGATTGTCGTAAATTCTCCGTTCTTATACAGAATTTTTCCGTCAACCATTGTCAGCACAACATTCGCAGGCGAAGCAGAATATACGAGATTATCTGCTATGTCATGAACAGGACAGAGCGCCGGATCTGCGAGGTCTATGACTATAATATCCGCCTTGTTTCCCTCTTCCGTACTTCCGCAGTCGTTCCTTCCCTGCGCAAGCGCCCCGCTTCTTGTCGCTGCTTTCAGCACATCTTTGGGCATAAGTGCAAGCGGGTCCATACTGCGCACTTTTGCTGCAAGAGACATGACTTTCATTTCCTCAAAAAAGTTGAGACTGTTATTGCTGCTCACTCCATCCGTTCCCAGTGTTACTCTTATACCTTTTTTCTGCATCTTTGCTATATCCGCAATACCGCTGGCAAGTTTCATATTACTGACAGGATTTGTCGCCGCCACTACACCTTTCTCTGCAAGAATATCAAAATCTTCACCTTCCAGCCATATGCAATGAGCCGCTGTCGTCGGAGCCTCAAAAAGTCCCAGATCATAAAAATAACGCGCAGGAGTTTTCCCGTACTTTTCTTTACATTGCTCATGCTCACTTCTTGTCTCCGACAGATGTATATGCATGCGCGTACCGTGATCAAGTGCGAGTCTTGTTACTGCTTCTACTGCTGCCGGATTTGAAGTGTACTCCGCGTGTATTGATGCTTCTCCTATCAGTCTTCCCTGGTTTTTGAATGGAAAAGCCTTTATAAGTTCAAGTGACTCCGTATATCTTTCTGTTTTGAGCGGATCGGAATCATCAAAATGCACTACACCGCGCGATATGTTCATCTTCGCTCCCGAATCCAGCACTGCGCGTGCTATATCATCACATAAACTGTACATATCTGTGCTTGATACGATACCGGACTTAAGTGATTC